>JBBDRR010000191.1:0-671 GCA_040905395.1 Gemmatimonadota bacterium | reverse complement strand
CAACTCAAAACTCAAAACTCAAAACTAAAAACTCAAAACTTCCGTCCTACGCCGCCTTGTTCGTACTGATGTCCCACTTGCCCTGCACGGTGCCTTCCTTGCCGCCGGCCTCCTTCTGCGTGGAGAAGTCCCACTTGATGGAGGCGTAGTTCAGCGAGAAGTTCTCGACCGGCTTGTCTCCGCCGCCGCCCGAGACGGACACGTTGGAGATGACCACGTTCGACAGGGTGTAGACGATCAGCGGAATGACCGCGCCCGTGTCGTTACGGCCGATGGTGATCGTCGCCGTAGCGAACGCCTTGCCCTCGCAGCAGTGCTGGTTGAGCATGGGCGTCGTCTTGTCGATGTATTTCGTGAGGTTGAAATCCTGGTGCATCGAACGGCCGGACGTACGCTCCGTGTTGCTGACGTCCGTCGTGACCTGCATTGCGACTCCATGGCTGTACGAGAGACACTCGATCTTCTTCTCGAAGCCGGTAACCTGTGACGTCCCCTCGAGGCCGGGGATGTCGATGAGAATGACGTCGGCCATTTGAATAAGCTCCGTGGTTTGGTCGTGTTGGGTGAACAGTTTTTAGTTATTAGTTTTGAGTTTTGAGTTGAACGAATCGTCATCAACTCAAAACTCAAAACCAATAACTCAAAACTCGTCTTACGCCGCCGGAGCCGGA
>JBBDRR010000190.1:0-22351 GCA_040905395.1 Gemmatimonadota bacterium | reverse complement strand
CCGGCGACCTCAACCTTGGCAAGGTTGCGCTCTACCAACTGAGCTATGCCCGCAGCTCCGATCTTCTTCCGACTCCAGACCCCGAGGACCGACACCGCCCCAAGCAAGAATTCAAAACTCAAAACTCAAAACTCAAAATTGCCGTCCCCACGCTCCCACGGGGAATCGAACCCCGGTCTCCACCTTGAAAGAGTGGCGTCCTGACCGTTAGACGATGGGAGCCTACTCGATCGAGAGCCCACGACGGGACTCGAACCCGTGACCTCTTCCTTACCAAGGAAGTGCTCTACCGACTGAGCTACGTGAGCACCGCTGCAATCTTCTCGGGCCGGCCGCAGTAGGCGCCAGCGTTCGAGCTCCTGTCGGGTTCGTCGGCAACCATCGCCGGCGAGCCATCCGCACAGTACCCCGTAGGGGAATCGAACCCCTGTTTTCGCCGTGAGAGGGCGATGTCCTAGGCCACTAGACGAACGGGGCTTCGAACCGCTTCGAAGCACGGCAGGAGGGAATCGAACCCCCAACCGCCGGTTTTGGAGACCGGTGCTCTACCAATTGAGCTACTGCCGTCCGTAACCATGGCCAGGGAGGGAATTGAACCCCCGACACTGCGATTTTCAGTCGCATGCTCTACCAACTGAGCTACCTGGCCGAACCACGCCCCGGATTCCACCGCGCCAGTGAGCCCGAGCGACCTCGACAAAGCCGCCGCCCTCCGAAGGCGCAGCGGGAGGAGCACGATGCCGACGAATCAGGCGGATCGGAAAGCTTTCTCGATCCGCCGCGCGACTCGCTCCAACCGTGCCCTGGCGCACGTCGCGCTATAGATTGTATCGTCGCCCGACCCGCGCGCGCCCGACGCTGTTCGTACCTCTCCCGAACCGAATTGTTAACTGCCGGCGAAACAAAAAACCGCCCGGCTACGGCGGCACGGTACCGGCTATAGCGGGGGCGGGATTCGAACCCGCGACCTTCGGGTTATGAGCCCGACGAGCTACCAGACTGCTCCACCCCGCGGCAAGGACACAAAGGATAATCCAGGCGGGCGCGCGAGTCAACCCCTCCAGAGGCCCCTTCAAGGAGGGGTTCCTGCCCGTCCGGAAGCCGTTTTTCGCGGCCTTCTTCGAAACAGTTGGGAGCGTCCATCCGGAGTATCGGCGCCCCGTCCACCGAGCACGAATTACCGTGCTTCGGGCGGAGCCTCCCCGCCGGTGCGGCGCCTTCGTCCGGACTGTTCGGAATTGGGACGGCCAGTCCCATCTGCGAACAGAAACGCACATGCCGAAGCGACATCAAATACATGCTATCTTGCGTACCCACAAAGACTTATAAAGTTCTTCCGGCCAGGCATGTTCCTTCCCTTGATAAACGGTTGCAGAGCGGTTGCCGAAGTGGCGCCGTCCGTAACGCTGAAACTCGGGGATGCGAACCACGTAAAGGCTGTAGAAGCCAACGGAGGCTCAGATGTCGGGGATATCGATCGATGTGACCGTGGTGGCCGGGATTCTCGTGGGTGGTCTGCTCCTGCTGGTTCCGCTGGCAGGGCTGACACTGCGGTACGGCGTGATCCCATTGATCTCCGCGATCGGGGAGCTCCGGCGCAGCTGGATCCACCAAGGGAAGGTCGAGTTGGCCGAGCGGACCACGGCGCTCGAAGCGCGGGTATCGGAGCTGGAATATGGGACGAACAGAGACGAGCCAGGCGTACGTTTCGCCTGATCGATAGATCGCATTACCGACGGCATGGGAGAAGAGAGTGGATATACCTCGCGAAAGAAAGAATCTCAGAGCAAAGCGCTGGGCGATCGGCGGCGCCGCTGCGGCGATTCTGCTCTTTGCAACCGTTGCTCTCGCGCGCCTGGAGCCGGCCGCGCCGTCGGTCGACCGGGCGGGGATCTGGGTCGATACGGTCCGACAGGGAACGATGGTACGACAGGTACGCGGACCGGGCACGCTGGTGCCGGAGCAGATCCGCTACATCTCGGCTGTGACGGCCGGCAGGGTGGAGCGCCTCCTCGTGCAGCCGGGGATGACGGTCACACCGGAGACCGAGCTCCTCATCCTGAGCAATCCCGAGGTACAGCTACAGGCGATGGAGGCGCAGCGTCAGCTCGCCGGCTCGCAGGCCAACGTGGCGAACCTGCGGGCGACCCTCGAGAACCAGCGGCTGAACCAGGAAGCGGCCGTCGCCAGCGTCCGCTCTCAGTACCGCGAGGCGATGCGGCAGGCGGAGGCGAACCGGGAGCTGGCCGAGCGGGGGCTGATCCCGACGCTCGACCTGCGTCGGACGGAGGATACGGCGGCCGAACTCGCAGAGCGGCTGGGGATCGAGGAAAAGCGGCTGGAGTTCATCGCCGCCTCCACCGAGGCCCAGATCGCAGCGCAGCTCTCCGAGATCGCGCGCCTCGAGTCCCTCGCCGGATTGCAGGACAGCTACGTATCCTCTCTCGCTGTCCAGGCGGGCGCAGCCGGCGTTCTCCGTGAGCTTCCGCTCCAGGAAGGCGAGTGGGTGAATCCAGGATCGCGCCTGGCCGTAGTGGTACAACCGGGACGTCTCAAAGCCGAGCTCCGGATCCCCGAGACCCAGGCGAAGGATGTCGTCGTGGGACAGCGGGCATCCGTCGACACCCGAAACGGCATCATACCGGGGCGTGTCGTGCGGATCGATCCGGCCGTACAGAACGGTACGGTGACGGTCGACGTGGCTCTCGAGGGCGAGCTCCCGCGCGGAGCTCGCCCCGACCTCTCGGTGGACGGCACGATCGAGATCGAGCGGCTCGAGAACGTCGTCTATTCGGGCAGGCCGGCATACGGCCAGGCGGAGAGCACGGTCGGTCTCTTCAAGCTGGACGAGGAGGGCAGATATGCGACGCGGACGGTGGTGACGCTCGGCAGGAGCTCGGTGAATACCATCGAGGTTATAAACGGTCTTCAGCCGGGCGACGTCGTAGTACTGTCGGACATGTCACAGTGGGATGCGGTAGATCGTGTGCGTCTTCGTTAGACCGGTCCGATAACCCCTTCGCAGAGGCGAGAGAATGCCACAGGAAGCAATGCAGGCCGTCATGGATCCCGTCGGTGCTCAGCCGCTGATCCAGCTCGAGGACGTGAGCAAGGTGTTCTACACGGAGGACGTCGAGACCCACGCTCTGCGGGACGTGCACCTCCGGATCCGGCCGGGCGAGTTCGTGGCGATCGCGGGGCCGAGCGGGTGCGGCAAGACGACGCTCCTCTCGATTCTCGGGCTGCTCGATACCCCGACGCACGGCGAGTATCGCCTCGTCGGTGAGCCGGTCGCTAACCTCTCGTCGGGACAGCGCGCGCAGATCCGGAACCGCGAGATCGGCTTCATCTTCCAGGCGTTCAACCTGATCGGTGATCTGACCGTCTATGAGAACGTCGAGCTGCCGCTCACGTATCGCAACATGCCCTCGGCCGAGCGGAAGCAGCGGGTGCACGACGCGCTCGAGAGGGTCGGTATGGGTCACCGCGTGAACCATTATCCGGCACAGCTCTCGGGCGGTCAGCAGCAGCGCGTGGCGGTCGCCCGTGCGATCGGCGGCAGCCCGAGCGTTCTACTAGCGGACGAGCCGACCGGAAATCTCGACTCGACGAACGGCGAGGCGGTGATGGATCTCCTCAAGGAGCTCCATCTCGGAGGCGCCACCATCGTCATGGTGACCCACGACCCGCGATACGTCGAGTTCGCGGAGCGCTCGATCCATCTCTTCGACGGTCAGGTGGTCGAGGACGTCACCGGTGCGCGGGCCGAGGAGCTGGCTTCGGAGCTCGAGGAGCACGGGTTCGATCTCGGCTGAGCCCGGTGCCCGCTGCTTCCGGATCACGTCGCCGGATCCATCGTACCCTGCACGCCGTCGGACACAGCCGTCCACCGGCAAATTCATCTAGCGGAAGCAATGACCCAGACCATCTATGACCAAGGCGAAGAATCAGCGCCTCCCAGTCTGCGCCTGCCGGCGGCGGCCGGCGTGCTCGCCGGCCGCCTCGTGCTGGCGATCGCGCTGGCGTTGATCGCCGGTGACTAAGTCGACGCAAGCGACGATCATCCGGTCACGCACCTCTCGGCGATCATGGTTCACCCGCCTGCGGCACACCTCTGTATGAGCGAGGAGGACGGTGTGCCCGTGGCGCTACGCGTCCACGCGTCCGCAGAGTCCGGCCCGGCGACCGCCGCATCGAGCCCGCCTGAGCGCGGTCCTGTAGATGGCGGCGGCACGGAGGTAATCGGCGCCGCCACCGGCAACGAATCGTCGCCGATGACCACCACGAGGGGTCCTGCTGACACGATCGGTGACGAGCCGGCCGCGGCGGTCGAGACCGCCGATGCGACTCGCGAGGGCCGCTCCGCGCCGCTCGGTAGCGATGCGTGGTCACCGATCCTCGACGGCCCGACCAGCGCGCGACGCGTGGCCGAGCGGAAGCCCGACCTGGAGGATCTGGAGGATCTGCTGGGATAAGTGGCTGGGTCCGCCCGAATTCGATCACCCGTTGAAGAGATGGATCTTTCCCTGATGATGAACTCTCCGTCCGTGCAGGGCGCCGCACCTCTGACGAGTGGCGGCACGCTCATTCGTCTGCGCGACCTCAACAAGCATTACGAGACGAAGGCTGGTCGGACCAACATCCTCAACCACATCGAGCTCGACGTGAGGGAGGGTGAGTTCCTCAGCATCATGGGACCGTCGGGAGCCGGTAAGACGACGCTGCTCAACATCCTGGGAATGTTCGACAGCGATTGGTCCGGCTCCTTCCACTTCCTCGAACATCCGGTTCACGCGTTGAAGCCGAAGCTTCGCCGTGAGCTGGGCAAGGAGCACATCGGCTTCGTCTTCCAGCAGTACCACCTTCTGGACGATCTCACCGTCTACGAGAATCTCGAGATCCCCCTCTCCTACCGTAACGTGAAGCGCTCCGAACGGGCGGCGCTCGTCGCCGACAGCCTCGACCGGTTCGGCATGGTCGCGAAGAAGGATCTGTACCCGACCCAGCTCTCCGGTGGTCAGCAACAGCTCGTGGCCGTCGCGCGGGCGACCATCTCGAGCCCCAAGCTGATCCTCGCCGACGAACCGACGGGCAGCCTCCACTCGTCCCAGGGGCGGATGATCATGGACCTGTTGAGAGAGCTCAACGCTGGTGGTACCACGATCATTCAGGTGACGCACTCCGAAGAGAACGCCGGATACGGCCACCGGACGATCGAGCTTCGCGATGGCTGGAAGGTCGATTCGTGATCGTTTACCCGAAACCTGCCGGAGCGCCGATGAAGAGAGAGTCGATGCATCTCACCCTTCTCACCCTCTCGGCCGCTCTCGTGGTGAGCGTGCTGGCACCGCTCGACGCGCCTGCACAGGGCAGCGCTGCCGATCCGTTCACCCGGGACGGGGTGATGCAGCCCGACCAGACGCCCGAGATAGAGGGTGTGAACGGCCCGGTCGTGGCGGTGGCCGCCAGCGGGAGCATCGCCCGTGTCTCCGCGACGCGCACTGGGCGACGGAACGATCCAGACGATGTCGAGATCGCGGTGGTCGAGCACGCCGGCGGGGTGACGATCTGCGCGATATATCCATCGTCACTGCTGCGTCGGAACGAGTGTCGGCCGGGCTCGGAGGGGCGGGTCTCGGCGAGAAACAACGACGTGAGGGTCGCGTTCGAAGTTCAGGTGCCTCCCTCGGTGGCACTGACGGCCCGCACGACGAACGGCGGGATACGCCTCCAGAACGGCGGCTGACGACATCGATCGCGACGTGATGCCGCAGGCCGAAAAGGCCCCAGCCCACATCCTCATCGCCGATGACCAGCCGGACGTCCTCGAGGCGCTCCGGCTGTTGCTCAGGAAGGAGGGCTTCCGAATCGCCACGGCCAGTTCCCCGGTCCAGGTAGCGGCCGCGCTGGCCGAACAGGATTTCGACCTTCTCCTGCTCGATATGAACTATGCCCGCGATACCACATCGGGGAAGGAGGGGCTGGATCTCCTGACGCGCGTCAATGCGGTCCACCCCAACCTTCCCGTGGTTCTGATGACCGCCTGGGGTAGCGTCGACGGGGCGGTCGAGGCGATGCGCCGCGGGGCCCGTGACTACGTCGAGAAGCCGTGGGACAACGCTCGACTTCTCACCACCCTTCGGGCACAGGTCGAGCTCGGTCGAGCTCTGCGCCAGACGGAGCGGCTGGAGGGCGAGAACCTGCGTCTCCGGGAACAGGGCGCCCCCAAACTGATCGCCAGCGCCCGGGCGATGCAGCCGGTGCTGAGGGTCATGGAGCGGATCGGCCCTTCGGCCGCGAACGTCCTCATCACCGGTGAGCACGGGACCGGCAAGGAGGTCGTCGCACGCTGGCTCCACGCGTCATCCGAGCGCAGCCGCAAGCCACTGGTGACGGTGAACGCCGGCGGCGTATCGGAGGGAGTCTTCGAGAGCGAGCTGTTCGGCCACGTGAAGGGCGCCTTCACGGATGCCAAGGCGGACAGGGTCGGCTTCTTCGAGATGGCGGACGAGGGCACGCTCTTCCTCGACGAGATCGGCAACCTGCAGCGAAGCCTCCAGGCGAAGCTCCTTCGCGTCCTGCAGACGGGAGAGTTCCAGCGGGTGGGGTCGTCGCGGACCCAGAAGGCGAACGTTCGGGTGCTGAGCGCCACGAACGTGGACATCGGCAAGGAGGTGGCCGCCGGAAACTTCCGGGAGGATCTGCTCTACCGGCTGAACACCGTCGAGATCCACCTTCCCCCGCTACGCGAACGCAGGGAGGACATACCGCTCCTCGCGAAGCACTTCCTCGAGCGGCGGGCGACGCAGTACGGGAAAGGGTCGGTCAGCTTTGCCCCGGACGCGATGCAGGCGATGCTGGAGTACTCCTGGCCGGGCAACATCCGTGAGCTGGAGCATACGATCGAACGAGCCGTGCTGCTCGCCGGAGAGGGTGTCGTCCAGGCGGGGGATCTGAACCTTCGCGGAACGCGGGCCGGTGTCGCCGAGGCCACCCCGCTCGAGGAGATGCCTCTCGAGGACGTGGAGCGCGTGCTGATCCAGAAGGCGCTCAAGCGTCATGGCGGAAACGTGAGCCAGGCCGCCGAAGCGCTCGGCCTCAGCCGAAGCGCACTGTATCGTCGGCTGAACCGCTACGGATTGTGACGAACGTCGGCGCCGACGAGACCGGCTTCGAGCGGCGGGTTCTCCAGCTGGCCCTCCTCTGCGGTGCACCCGCCGTGGCCGTCGCGAGCCTCCTTCTCTACACGAGCGATCTCTCGCCCAGAAGCGCCTGGACGATCGGCGCGCTCCTCGTGCTCTTCTGGCTCGGAAGCGCCCTCGTTCTTCGCAGTCGGGTGGTCCGGCCGATCCAGACTCTGTCGAACCTGCTCGGCGCCCTCAGGGAGGGAGACTACTCGATCAGAGCGCGGGGCGCGCAGAGCGACGACGCACTCGGACTGGCCCTCCTCGAGATCAACAGCCTCAGCGAGACGCTCCGCTATCAACGGGTCGGTGCCCTCGAAGCGACGAACCTGCTGCGGAGCGTGATGGCGGAAATCGACGTTGCGGTGCTCGCCTTCGACGCGGATCGCACGCTCCGGCTGGTGAACCGAGCAGGCGAACGGCTGCTCGGGCAATCGGCGGTGCGGATGCTCGGCCGGCGCGCCGGCGACTTCAACCTCGATCACTGCCTCGAGGGTGAGACGCCGCGGACCGTGACCACCGGGTTTCCGGGAGGAACCGGCCGGTGGGAGCTCCGCAGGACGAGCTTCCGGCAGGACGGGCTGCCCCATCAGCTGGTTGTGATCTCCGATCTCAGCCGCGCGCTCCGCGAGGAGGAGCGCCAGGCGTGGCAGCGGCTGATCCGGGTGCTCAGCCATGAGATCAACAACTCGCTGACACCGATTCATTCGATCGCAGGCAGCCTCGTCGACCTGCTGCGCCACGAGCCGGTGGGCGAGGACGGACGACAGGATCTGGAACAGGGGCTGACGGTGATCCGCGCCCGCTCCGCGGCGCTCGCGAGGTTCATGGCGGCGTACACCCGCCTCGCCAGGCTTCCCGCCCCCGACCGCCGGCCGCTGGACGTGGAGACCTGGGTGCGCAGAATCGCGTCACTCGAGCCCCGGCTGCCCGTCACGGTCGACGCTGGTCCAGCGCTGGAGATCGAGGCCGACGAGGATCAGCTCGATCAGATGCTGATCAATCTCGTCCGGAACGCGGTGGACGCCGCCCTCGAGACCGGAGGCGGCGTCCATATCGCGTGGGCGGTAGACGACGAGCTGGAGGTGCTGGTAACCGATGAAGGACCGGGAATCGCGGAGACTGCGAACCTCTTCGTTCCCTTCTTCACCACCAAGCCGAACGGCTCGGGAATCGGGCTCGCCCTCAGCCGGCAGATCGCCGAGGGCCACGGAGGAAGTCTGCTGCTCGAGAACAGGGAGGACGGGACGACGGGATGCAGGGCGGTGGTCCGGTTGCCGGTTGAGTTAACAGTTGATAATTAACAGCAGCACCCCTGTTCGCTGTTAATTATCAACTGTTAACTGCATCATCCCACCACCAGGTTCACCAGCCGATCCGGCACGAAGATCGTCTTGCGGACCGGCTTGCCTTCGATGAAGCGCTGGACGTTCGGGTCGTCCAGCGCGGCGGTACGGGCATCCTGCTCGGTGATCCCGCGCGCCATCGGCATGCGGGCGCGAAGCTTCCCGTTCACCTGTACGACGAACTCCACCTCGTCGGCGATCGCCTTCGCCGGATCGAACGACGGCCACTCAGCCGCGTCGAAGATCGAGCCACTCCTGCCCAACCGCTCCCAGAGCTCCTCCGCCAGATGGGGCGCGAAAGGGGCCACCATCACGACGAACGGCTCGACGGCGGCGAGCTCCGGAACGCGGCCGCCGGCGCGAACCACGTTCAGGTACTCCATCATCGCGGCGATCGCCGTGTTGTACGAGAGAGCCTCCAGATCTTCGGTGCACTTCTTGATCGTCGCGTGCAGCTTCTGCTCGACCTCGGCGTCGAGGGGCCTCTCCTCCGCCGACAGAACGGCGTCCCAGAGACGATTCAGGAAGTTGTAGGGCCCCGTGATCCCCGCCTCCCGAAAGTCTCCACCCTCCTGGTACGGGCCGATGAACATCAGGTACGTACGGAAGGTATCGGCGCCGTACTCCTCGATGTATTCATCGGGCACGACGACGTTGCCCCGCGACTTCGACATCTTCGTCCCGTCCTTCACGATCAGTCCGTGCGCACGGAAACGTGCGAAGGGCTCCTCGAAGTCGATGTGGCCGAGATCCTTCAGCACCATAGTGATGAAGCGGGAGTACAGAAGATGGAGCACGGCGTGCTCGTTGCCGCCGATGTACATGTCTACCGGCAGCCATTGCCTGGTAAGCTGCGGGTCGAATGGCAGCTCCTCGTTCCCCGCGGACGGATAACGGAGGAAGTACCAGGAGGAGTCGAGGAAGGTGTCCGAGACGTCGGTCTCGCGACGGGCCTCCTCCCCACAGCCCGGGCATTCGGTCAGGTACCATTCGGAGTGTCGCGCAAGGGGCGAGACGCCGGAAGCGTCCGGCTTGTAGTCCGCGATCCGTGGCAGGATCACCGGTAGCTGTTCCTCGGGTACGGGAAGCGCTCCGCAGCTGTCGCAGTACAGTATGGGGATCGGCGGCCCCCAGTAGCGCTGTCTGGAGATGCACCAGTCGTGAAGTCGGTAGTTGACCTTGACCGAGGCGAGTCCGCGCTCCTCCAGGGTCGCCGTGACTTCCCGCTTCGCCTCTTCGGAATCCATCCCGTCGAACCGACCGGAGTTCACCAGCGTCCCCTCCCCGCTGTATGCCTCGTCCAGCGGCGTATCTGGCGCGTCGTCGGCGCCCGCGATCACCCTGCGGATCGGCAGCTCGAACTTCCGGGCGAATTCGAAATCTCGCTGGTCGTGCGCCGGAACGGCCATTATCGCGCCCGTTCCGTACTCCATCAGCACGTAGTCGGCGATCCAGATCGGTATCTCCTCCCCCGTAGCCGGATTCAGGGCGCGTGCGCCGGTGTCGACCCCGGTTTTCTCCTTGTCGGTCTTCTTGCGATTGACGAGGTCGGTCGCCGCCACCGCGGCGCGGTATCGCTCTACGGCGTCGGCGTGTGCGGGCGCGGCGATCGTCTCGACCAGGGGGTGCTCGGGAGCGAGGACCATGTAGGTCGCGCCGAACAGGGTGTCCGGACGCGTGGTGAAGACGCGCACGCTGCTCTCTCCGTGGCCCACGACGGGGAAGGAAACCTCGGCCCCATCGCTGCGGCCGATCCAGTTCGCCTGCATCCGCTTGGTCGTGTCCGACCAGTCCAACCAATCCAGGTTCGCGAGCAGACGCTCGGCATAGTCGGTGATGCGGAAGAACCATTGCGACAGGTTCCGAAGCTCGACCGCACTTCCGCAGCGCTCGCATTCTCCCGCGATCACCTGCTCGTTCGCCAGAACGGTGTTACACCCGGGGCACCAGTTGACCGGCGCCTCCTTCTTCACCGCGATCCCGGCCTTGTAGAGTTGCAGGAAGAGCCACTGCGTCCACCGGTAGTAATCGGGCGTGGTGGTGTCGACCTGATGGTTCCAGTCGTACATGAACCCGACCCGCCGGAGCTGTCTCGTAAAGCGCTCGACGTTTCGCGGGATCAGCTCCATCGGATGCGTGCCGACCTTCAGCGCGAAGTTCTCAGAGTGGATACCGAACGCGTCGAAGCCGATCGGCTCGAACACGTCGCGTCCGCGCAGTCGCTGGTAGCGCCCGTAGATGTCCGCGCCCGTGAACGCGTAGATGTTGCCGACGTGCAATCCCTCCGCGGACGGATAGGGAAACATCATCAGGTTGAAGAAGGGCTCACCATTCCCACCGGTCGAGCGTAGCTCGGCATCCGTATAGGTATTCGTTCCCTCCTCGTCCCATCGCGCCTGCCACTTCCGCTCGACTTCCGCGGGGAAATAACTATCCGTCCTGTGATTCATCTCAATCGAGCTCTTGGTTTGGACATCTGACTTCGAAACACCGCAAGCGCATCCGCGGCCCGCTGGTACAGCTCATCTCCTGAGCGTTATGGCGACCCCGAAACAATATGGCATCCTCCGCAACCTCCTCCACCTCCCTAACGACATCCGGGCCGCCCCTGGGAACCTGAATGCAGAGCTAAAAATTGAGCATTCAAAATTCAGAATTCAAAATTCCTTCGACCCCTTCGAAGGGCCCGTCTGGCGACGCCTCCGCCGCCTCGATGATGAGCCGTAGCGTGGCCTTCAGATCGCCACCGGTCGCCTGAAAGACCGCCTCGAATAGGTCCAGCCGCTGGTAGTAGATCCGCCGGGCGATGAGCGAGGCGTTGTTCAGGGGTGTGCGGGCGAAATTACCGAAGGAGAGGTATCCCAGACGCGGCCGAACCTCCTCCTCGAACGAGCGTCTGCCGCTCTCGAAGACCTCCTCACGCCGTGCGATCTTCTCGTCGCTGGTCAGATCCTCGCGCGCGTAAAGCGTCTCCAGCTCGGTGATGAGATCTCCGAGGAAGCCGGCGAAGAGGAGCTCGTCGCGCCATGCCTGGGTGGCCCTGCCGCAGAGATCCTCATCCGGGTGCCGCGTGCAGAAGAAGTCGATCGCCCCCCGCGCACCGACGAACTGCGCGAGACTCTCGTTGAAGATCGCCTGCCCCGGCAGGTAGAGGGTGTTGTGAAAGAGCTCGTGAACAACCGTGTTGGCCAGAGATACCGAGTCGTACCGAAGCAGCGGCGAGACGAGCGGGTCGTTGAACCACCCCAGCGTGCTGAACGCAGAGGTCGGCCGGACGTACGCGTCAAGGCCCCGCGACTCCATGCTCCGCACTGCGTCCATCGCGCTCTCCTCGCTGAAGAACGCGCGATACGGAATCCGGCCTACGATCGGAAACCACCAGGTATAGGGGACGAACGAATCCTTGCGCGCCGCGGAGAGCACCAGGGCGAGCGTGTCCGAGTCGAGCTGCGAGAAGGTCGTGTAGCTGTCCCCGGCGTTCAGCCCCAGCGTGTCCGCGGCAAAATCTCGCGCCTGAACGACCAGCTCGAGCTTCGCGCGCCGCTCCTCCGCCAGGTCGCCCTCCTCGAGGAGCCGGGCGATCGATTGACGTCGGCTGAGTATCTTCGCCTCCTCGTAGGCCGCGCGCACCACGAAGAAGGGCGAGCACGCCGCGAGCTGGGTCGCGCAGAACACGAGGAGAAGCCACCGCTGAGTCCCTAACATTTCCCTCCCGGATCGAATGGTCCGTCGGCGCTCGCGCTGATCCTCAAGATCGCCGCGGGACGCGTCGATACCAGCAGTCAGCAGACCTCAGGGGGCTGAGCCTCGCCGAGGTCTCCGTTTCGAAGGTCGCGCAGTTCGTGAAGATCATCAAGACGCAGACCAGACCGGGAGAGGGTCAGCGAACCTCCTTCGATCCAACGGCGGAGATCGTCGGCGCCTCGAGATGGAGGACCACGGCTGCGGCATCCGCGATGAGATCCGCGGTCGGATCTTCGACTATCGGTTCACCACCAAGGACATCGGCAAGGGCACGGGGTTCGGGCTCCCGATGGTCCATAGTGTGATCGTCGGCGATTTCGGGGCAACCTCGAATCGACTCCGATGTGGGTCGGGGAACGACATTCCGCCTCACCATTCCGCTCACACCGCCGGAGCAACGAGATGGCGCGCAAATACCGGTCGGCCGCGCAGAGCGGTCACACCATCCTGGTCATCGACGACAGCCACGAGATCCTCGAATCGTGCCGACAGCTCCTGGAGGCGGAGGGACACACCGTGTTCACCGCGACCGATGGGAAGAGCGGGCTTGCGAAGAGGACCGAGGTGCGGCCGCACGTCATCCTCGTCGACTATTTCATGCCGGAGATGACGGGCGAGGAGGTGGTTCGACGCATCCGCGAAGTCGACACCGGCGTCCAGATCATCCTGGCGACGGGCTACTCGGGCGAGAAGCCGGCGCGAGTGATGATGAAGCAGTTGGATATCCAGGGATACCACGACAAGAGCGAGGGTGCCGAGCGGCTCCTGCTCTGGGTGGATTCGGCACTCAAGGCGCACACGCACGTGCAGGCCATGGAGAAACACCGCATCGGCCTTCAGTACATCCTCGATATCACGCCGGACCTGCATCGGCTCCAGCCTCTCGACGAGCTGCTCCAGGGTCTGCTCTGGCAGGTCGAGGGACTGGTGGGCGCGGAGAACTCCTTCCTGGCCACCTTTTCGACGGAGCAGATCAGCCGCGATGCGAACAAGAATGACGTGGAGGGCTTCGTCGCGATCGTGGAGGACAAGCCCGGAGCCACCGATTCCCTCGCCATTCGCGTGGGCACCGGCCGCTTCCGAACCGGCATCCCGACTTCGGCTCTTCCCGACGTGGAACGGCACGCGGTCGACCGCGCGATCGCCGAACGGATGGTGAGCTTCGAAGGAGAGGTCAGCGTGGTACCGCTGCGGCTGGGCGAGAATACGCTGGGGGTCATCTACATCGACAGGCGACCGGGCCTCGACCGGGACCGCGAGCTCCTGGAGATATTCGGGGCTCAGGCCGCTGCGGCCATCCAGAGCGCGCTCCTGTACGGACAGAACGCCCTCCTCTACGACCTCGCGACGAAGGACCCGATCACCGGCGTCTACCTCCGCGGTTATGCCATGCAGCAGTTCCACCAGCACCTGAAGCGCAGTCACCGTAACAATCTGCCCGTATCGGCGCTGATGGTCGACCTCGATCACTTCAAGCAGGTCAACGATCGACACGGACACGTCGTCGGCGACAGCGCCCTGCGGCGCGTAGGCGCAATCCTTCGCGAGACGGTCCGCGAGACCGACTGCGTCGCGCGTTACGGCGGCGACGAGTTCCTGGTGGTGCTGCCCGATACACCCGCCGACGGCGCGAGGATGGTGGGAGAGCGGCTGATCGCGCGGGCGGCGGCGAGCGGCATCGAGACGGAGGGCGGCATCGTTCCCCTCCAGCTCAGCGTCGGTTGCGGGACGTTAGTACCGCTCCCGGACGGGCCCGACTTCAACCTCCTACGTCCCGAGATCGTCGAGCGCGCCGCGACCGGGCTGGTGGCGAGCGCCGACGCCTCGTTGTACGCGGCGAAGCACACCGGCATCGTGGGCGCGCCGGAGGTGATCGATTGGGGGGTCGCTACAACCGCAACCGCTGCAGCCTAGCGATACCTTCGCGACACGATCAAGAAGCCGGACGGCGGTGCCGACACTAAGGGCAAGGAAAGTCACGATCGCGGACCGGCGGTCGAAGCGCCGCTCAGGCCGACGAGAAACCCTGCACGCTACGTGGTATGACGGCCCTTCTGGACACAGCTCAGCTTTCCCCGACGCCCTTCGAGATCGCGCGCACGCTTCGCGATCGCATCTCGGACTGGGCGGACCCCAACCACGTCGCTCAGACGACCGCGGAGCTGCTTCGGACCGAACTCGGCCGCCCTGCGGTTTCGGTCTTTGCCAGCGATCCCGTTTCAGGAGACCTGCTGCTGCTAGGCACGGCGCCGGGTGGAGAGCACCGCGCTCCGAAGGGTAGCCGCCGCAGCGCCGACCGGGGCATTCTGGACAAGGTGCTCCGGGAGAAGACCGTGCAGCGCAGCATGAACCATTATGTGGCGCCGGACTTCGTCCTGAGCCTGCCGGGAGAGACCCGCTCAGGAGTGGCCGTCCCCGTGATGGGCGGGGCGCATCTGCTCGGCGCGATCCATCTGGAGTATACGACGCCGCATACCCCGAGCGCGGCGGACGAGGAGCTCGCGGAGCACGTGGCCGATCAGCTCGCTGCTGCATGGGGCGGCCGCGCCTCGGGCGCGCGGGCTACGTCGCACGACGACCAACGCGTGTCGCGGCGGCTGAGAGAAGCCTCCGCACTCGCCGCTATCGCCGGCGGGCTGGCACAGGCCGACGATTTCGAATCCACCTTCGAGCGCATCGCCGTCTCCGCCGCCGAGATCCTCGGATGTCGCGGAGCGCTCCTGCTGATGAGGCATCCTTCCCGCCAGATGCTCGAGGTCGTTGCCGGTGCCGGTGACCTCCGGCTTCCGGCGGCGACCCTCGTACCCATCGACGGGACCCGCGCGGGCCAGGTGCTGCGCAGCGGCAAGCCGGCCGAAACGACGTTGCGGGACGTCTCGGGCGATCCGATTCTGCCCCCGGGCCTGGTGGACAGCGTGCCCGGCGACGGGCTGATCGTTCCCGTCACGTCCGTCGGCAAGACGACTGGTGTGCTCCTCGCCATCGACAGCCTCGGCGGAGACGGCTTCTCGGCAGAGGACGTTCAGCTCCTCCAGGCCCTCGCCGACCAGGCCGGCGCGGCGGAAGCGATTCGTTCGATCCCGCCGCTCCGCCAGCGTATTTCGGACGCTTCCCTGATCGCCGAGGTCGGACGCGCGATGACGGGCACCCTCGGTCTCGACGAGGTCCTCGCGTTGATCGTCCGGGCGGCCGAGATGCTGGTCAGTGGTCGCTTCGCGTCGGTCGGACTCCTCTCGGACGACCGGACCAATCTCGTGCTGGCTGCGACATCGGGTACGCTGCGCGGGAAGGAGGGCACCTCGATACCGACGCGGGAGACCGTGGTCACGCCGGTAGCGCTGGCCGGAGAGAGCCTCATCACGACGGCGCTCGGCGCCGACTCCAGGGGTTGGCCGCTCGGCGATGATTTTGGGCCGGCCGCGCTCGTCCCGCTGGAGTCCCACGGTCAGATCCGCGGCGTGCTTCTCGTCGGTCGCTCCGTCGGGGCACCGGTCCCCTCGGACGAGGATCTGGACGCGCTGCGAAAGCTCGCGGCGTATGCCGCGATCGCGATCGACAACGCCCGCCTCTACCGTCAGCAGACGGAGCTCTCGAGAACGCTGCAGATCCAGGCGGAGGAGCTGGAGAAGGCGTACGCGGATCTCGGCTCGAGCCAGGAGCGGCTGCTCGTCTCCGAGAAGATGGCGGCGCTCGGCCGCGTGACCGCCGGCATCGCCCACGAGATCAACTCACCGCTGGGCAGCATCCTCAACTGTCTGCAGCTCGCGACCACGTACGCCGAGGAGTACCAGTCGTCCGCCGACGATCCGGACGTGTCGGCTGCCGACCATCTCGGCATCGCGAAGGACCTTCTGGAGTCCCTCTCCCTCGCCGAGGAAGCGACTCGCCGGGTCGCCCAGTTCGTCCGCACCATCAAGGGGCAGACGAGGATGGAAGAAGATGAGGTGCTTCCCTTCGATCCCGCCGAAGAGGCGGAAAGCACGCTCCTCCTCCTCCGTCACGAGCTGGACCACGGACGGATTTCGATCGATGCCGACCTTCCCCGCGGACTCGCGATTTCGGGAGACCGGAACAAGTTCGCGGTCGTCGTTCAGAACCTGGTGAGCAATGCCGTCGACGCCTACGACGAAGGATCGGGTGTCGTCCGAATCCGGCTTCGTCAGGACAGCGGTTCCGTGATCCTGGAGGTCCAGGACGAGGGGATAGGCATTCCAGAGGAGATCCGACCGCGGATCTACGATTACCTGTTCACCACGAAGGACGTGGGCAAGGGAACGGGCCTCGGGCTCTCTCTCGCACACAGCATCGTAACGTCACACTTCCACGGCGCGATCGACTTCCGATCCGAGAGCGGATCGGGCACGACCTTCGTCGTAACGATTCCACTTCCAGTCGAGAACTGATTATGGCCCGGAAATATCTGCGGACGAACAGCGTCGGCAGCACGATTCTCTGCGTCGACGACAGTCCCGAGATCCTCGAATCCACGCGCCGGCTGCTCGAGAAGGAGGGGCATACGGTGCTCACCGCCATCAACGGCAAGGCGGCTCTCGAAGTGCTCGCCGAGAATCGCGTCCACCTGATGGTCGTCGACTACTTCATGCCGGCGATGACGGGTGAAGAGCTGGTGCGGCGGGTTCGCGAATCGGGTGACCACCTGACGCAGATCATCCTCGCCACCGGCTATTCCGGAGAGAAGCCGGCGCGGGTCATGATGCAGCAGCTCGATATCCAGGGGTACCATGACAAGGGCGAGGGCGCACAGAAGCTGCTTCTGTGGGTCGATACGGCACTGAAGTCCTACCGTCACGTCCTGGCAATGGAGAAGCACCGGAAAGGCCTCCGCTTCATCCTCGACCTGACGCCGGAGCTCCACCGGATGCAGCCGGTGGACGAACTGCTCGAAGCACTGCTCTGGCAGCTCGAAGCGCTGCTCGGTGCGGAGAACTCGTTCCTTGCCACGATCTCCAGCCAGAGTGAAGTCGACGAGGCGGCGGCGAGCGAATGCTTCATCGCGATCGCTGAATCCCCCGACCAACTCCAGGAGCTGCAGATCCGTGTCGGAACCGGCCGTTTCCGCGCGGGCGAAGCCGTGCGAGCGCTCACCGCGCCCCTCGGCGCCCTCGTCTCGGACGCGCTCGAGTCGGGCGCCCCACACACGGAGGACGACTGCAGTATCGTCCCGCTGATGCTCGGCAAGCGCCCGATCGGCGTCATGTACCTGGACCGCAGGACCGGTTACGCGAAGGATCGCGAGCTCCTCGAGGTATTCGCCACGCAGGCGGCCGCCGCGATACAGAACGCGCTCCTCTACGACATGGCGACGACCGACCCGGTTACCGGCACCTACCTGCGCGGTTTCGCTACCCAGCAGCTCGAGCACGCCATCAAGCGGAGCCTGCGACGGGGCGATCCGGTCTCCCTGCTGATGGTCGACCTGGATCGGTTCAAGGAGGTCAATGACCGGTACGGGCACCAGGCGGGCGACCGCGCCCTCGCAGCCGTCGGCGAGCTGCTGCACATCGCCGTCCGTGATACGGACGTGGTCGGGCGCTACGGCGGAGACGAGTTCATGGTGATCCTCCCGGAGACACCGGCGGCCGGAGCCCTGATCGTCGCCAACCGTCTTCTCGAACGGGCGGCCAATCTATCGGTCGAGGAGAACGGCTCGGAGATCCCGATCCGGCTCAGCGTGGGCATCGGCACTCTGCTGCCCGACGCCGATGCCGATGAGATCCGCGTGGACAGGGAGAAGCTTTCCCGGGCGGCCGAGAGCCTCGTGGGAAGTGCCGACCGCGCACTCTACGCCGCGAAGGGCACCGGCCGCGCCGGGGAGCAGCCCGAGCTGAGCTGGATCCAGGTGTTCGAGACACCTCTGCCCGCGTAGGTACATCGCCCGTAGATCGTCCTCCCCACAGGAGGGAAACACCCTATGTCTGCCCGAGCAAACATTTTAGACCCCCTCGCAAGCCCCTTCTCTCCACCCCTGCTCTGGAACGCGAATTGCGCGGTTTCGAAGGACTGAAATCGCAGGCGGGAGGGATCCCGCCTTTCCCCCGGATCAGGAGGAATCACCATGGCACTCTTCGGACACGACTACGACGAACACTACCGCACGGGCGCACATTCCAACCGCGAGGGGTGGGATCGATACGGCAGGCCGCCGCGACAGAACCACGGCGACTATTACGGCGCCTACGGTGGCCGGAACCAGGGATGGGGAGGCTCCGACCGCTCCGAAGGCGATCGGTACGATCGCGGGTTCCGACCGACTGGATACGACCGCGGGTACAAGAGCCAGTGGGAGACCGACTACGGCGATCCGTTCGGCGATCGCCAGCAGCACACGCCGATGAGGGTGATCCGCGGGGAAGCACGCGGCTACGATGCCGGGTACCGGACCCACGACACCGACAGGAGCTTCCGCGGCAATCGCTATCCGATGGGCTATCAGCCGTACTCGGCTCGGGCCGGTTACGACCGTGGCTTCCGCACCGACCGCCCGGCCCGGCCCCATGGCGGCTACGACCAGGGGTGGTTCTGATCGCCGGATGACAATCCAGTTGAAGGGGCGGCCCGCTCGGACCGCCCCTTCTCTTTCACTCGCGGCCCATACGCCGTTTCAACTCGTTGAGCCTCTCCTCCAGCTCCTGCGGCGTCGGCCCGGTCGGCGGGGGAGGGTATCCATCGAGGTCGGCCAGCTCATCCAGGGCGTCCGCGTGAGCCGAGGCGTGCTCGACCCGGTCCGCCATGCGGCCGAAATCGCTCATTGGCCCCTCGTCGTCCGAGAGCCGTGACCGCATCCGGTCGCGAGTCGCCGCCCCTCGGAGCTGGGCGAGCAGGACGAAGCGGTTCGCATCGGCCTCCTGGTATCGCCGCTTCATCTCATCCGCCTCCCGCCGGCGAAGCGCGAGCTCGGCCTCACCGGCTATCACCTTCTGATCCAGCACCATGATTCGTTCGCGATGCTTCGCCGCGAACTCGCCCGCGATTCTGACCGTCTCCGTGTCGTCGATTCTGGCGGCCAAGGTCCCGCGGCGCTCGCACGCCGCGAGGCCGTCGCGCTCGCGGCTCAGCTCGGCTCGCGCCCTGGCCAGAGCGTTCGCATACTCTGGAATGGCGGCACGGGCCGCCACCAGCTCGCGCCGCATCGAGCTCAACAGCTCGGCGATCTGATCCTCGGGGTCGTCGGTGTGGACCTCGTCCCGGAAGGCCTCGATGCTTCGCCGGAACACCCTTCGTATTTCGTTCAACATGACTGCAAGATAGGCGGACGTGCCGCGGCAGTCCACGCGGAGGGGAGCGGGCCGCGAGCGGTATCGAGGGACGACGAAAGTCCTTATGATCGGTCCGAAGCTTGCTCCTTCGGCAGCGTTTCCGGGCGCCGGAAGCCGAAACCCGAACCCATCCCTATGTCAAGGCGAGCGCCGAGCACCGATGAGCTCACCCGCGAAGAGCGGAAGTCGGTCACCCACGGCGATTTCTGGATTCCCGAGGAGGAACGCGAGAAGTACAAGCGGGCCATTGGAGCGCTGAGCCGGGGCGGCATCCCCTTCGTCGTGACCGGGGCGTACGCGATCTACGAGTACACCGGCATCTATCGGGAGACGAAGGATCTGGATCTCTTCGTCGAGCCGGAACAACTCGTTCCGGCGATGCGTGCACTCAAGAAGGAGGGCTTCAGGACGCGCCTCGAGCAGCCCCACTGGATCGCGAAGGCGACGCTCGGCGAGCACTTCATCGACATGATCTTCGGCATGGGAAACGGCCTGGCGATGGTGGACGCCGACTGGTACCGTCATAGCCGTCCCGCCATTCTCGCGGCCCACCCGGTCCGCGTGGCCCCGCCGGAGGAGCTCATCTGGCACCGGCTGTTCATCAGCGAGCGGCATCGCCAGGACATGGCCGACATCGCGCACCTCCTGCTCTGCCGCGGAGAGTCCCTTGATTGGGCCCGGCTCGTCGCGAAAACGGGTGACCACTGGCCGCTGCTCCTCTCGCAGCTCCTCATGTTCTCATACGTCTATCCGCAGGCCCGGAACAGTGTTCCCGCCTCCGTGGTGGAGCGGCTGCTGGAGCGTGCCGGAGAAGAGGTTCAACGGCCCCGCTCCTCCGAGCCGATCACCCGCGGCACCCTGATCTCCCGCTTCAGCTTCGCCATCGACGTCAACGAATGGGGACTTCGTGACCTCCGGCACGAGTCGATCTGTGCGATCGAGAAGCTCCCCATCGTCCGCGAAATCGCCGAGAGCGACGTGTGGGACGAACGCTCCGAAGCGGTGGAAGACTATCTGAAGAGGATGGCCATACCTCCGACTCCACCGCTGGATTGAATGCGCGCATCCAGGACCTCGCTGTCCGGGTCCGATCCGTAGAGGCACGCTCCCGCCGTTCGGCTTTGCGCCACTACGCCCCTTCGACACGCTCCAGGAACCGCATCAGCGCGGCTTCTTCCGGATAGTATTCGACGGGCGCTTCGGCCTCCACTGGCCGGCCCGGCTTCCGCATCACGTCGTCGATCGTCTCGCCCGAGAGGTAGCCGTCGAGCACGGCCGGATGAATGTACGCGTTCCGGCAGATCGCCGGCGTGTTGCCGAGTTCCGTCGAAACCAGCTTACACGCCAGGACGATGTTCTTTTCCGCCTCCTTGCGGGAATCGGCGGCCCCGAGATCGGCAAGGATGGTCGCTGCCCGCACCGTTCCGCCCCACGTTCGAATGTCCTTCGAGGTGTACCTCTCACCGAGCACTTCACGCAGGTAATCGTTGACGTCCCGCGCCGTGACGTCCCTCACCTCTCCGGACCCGAGCCGATAGCGGAAGAGCCGCTCGCCGGGCAGCTCGACGAGCTCCTGAACGATCTCGACGAGAGGCGTATCGGCGACGACTCGACGCTGGTCGACGCTGCTCTTCCCCGCATACCGAAAGATCAGGCTGTTGCCGTCGACCGTCAGGTGCTCCTTCTCGAGCGTAGCGATGCCGAACGTGCGGTTTCGTACAGCGTAGCGCTCGCTCCCGACGCGGAAGAAGGCGCGGCACATGAGGCGAACGACCGTGGCGAGCACCTGCTCCCGCCCGAGGTCGCCGACCTTCAGATGTTCGTTGGTCGCGAAGCGTAGCTCGGGGAGGGCGCGGGCGAAGGGGACGAGCTTGCGGAATTTCCGCCGGGCACGGCGGGCGATGTAGTCCGGATCGTAACGATACTGCTTGCGGCCGGCGGCGTCGTAGCCGACCGCCTGGATCTTGGCGCCCGCCGTCGGTGCGATCTCGACATCCGTCCAGGCTGGGGGGATCGCCAGGGATCTGATGCGGCGCAGCGCCGCCTCGCTACGGAGCGGCTTCCCGTCCGCACGGAGGTACTCGAAGCCATCCTTCGGAGTGCCGACGCGCCTCCACTTCGTCTGTTTCTGCGGCATGCGCTGAAAGTACGCGTCGCTCGGGCTGTCGTTCCGATCTAGAAGGTTTCCGCCTCTCCGTTCTCGCCGAGAAGTCCGTCCCGCTCGGCGATCTCCGCTGGACTGAGCACCGGATAGTACAGCTCGCCCATGCTCGCCGCCAACGCGCGGACGCTGTCGACCATCAGGTTGTAGCGAGCCACGTGCTCGTGATTCGCGCCGATGATCGAACCCCACTCCCGGAACAGCTCGTTGCGGGCCGCGACGCGCTCGTTGTAGTCCCGAAATTCGGAGCGATAGGTCGTGGCCGCCACGTCCGACGACCGGCTCGAGAGGAGTTGCCTTTCATGCCGGCCAAGCTGTACGCGGCGTGCCGCCAGCTCGCGGTCGATCTCCTCGATCCGGATGCGCACCGAGTCCGCTGCGATCTGCGTCCTGACGACTCCGCGACCGGCCTCCTGAAGCTCCACTTCCACGCGTCCGATCTCCGCACGCTCGTCCGCGTAGACGTACCAGCGGTATACCTGCTGTCCGACTCTGAACCCAGCGATCAGCAACAGGACGACTGTGACTGCGAGAAGCCGATCTCTCCGTCGCATCTCACCCCATGACTCGAGACGATCTCCATTTCCCACACGAACTCCAACCCCCACACGAATAAGGCACCACCGGGTTCGGCGCCGC
>JBBDRR010000189.1:0-22413 GCA_040905395.1 Gemmatimonadota bacterium | reverse complement strand
GATCGCCCGGAGTGCCGGCCATCCAGCGGCCGCCTCCTGCCTACCCTGCCCCTCCTCCCGACGGCGCCCGTTCACCGCCGCTCAAGGAGCTTCGCATGCAGACCCTCGCCATCCTCGCGCCCGACCTGGTCGACGTCACCCCCGCCCAGCGCTCGCGGGCCCAGCGGGCTGCGCTGGAGCAGATGATGCTCATCGCGCGCGGCCATCCGATCGACAGTCCGGCCGTGCGCTGCGCGGCGGCGCTCGTCGGGTCGGCGGTCGCGCCGGACCCGCTGGAGTACGAGCTGGCGGAGGTCGCGGAGCACGAGGAGGCCGTGCCCGGCGGTCTGACGGAAGGAACGGAGCTGGATCGGAGCCCGGCGGCGGCTCGGAGTCGGGCGGGGTCGGAAACAGTGGGGTGGGTCAGCGGATCGCCGCGTGCGGGGCGGACGGCGGAGGACGCCGGTCCGGACGCGGCCTGGAAGCTCGACGAGCGGTATTCCCGCTATCTGCGGACGATCATGTCGACACAGCCGGTCTGAATAGCCCGGCCGCGGGAGTGAGCCGGTGCCTTCGCGGCGGGCACCGCCACTCCCGTGGCAGCCGGAGTAGACCTCGACCGGCGGACCGCCCGCGTCCTTGATCGTGACGCTGCCGAGCAGCCGGCGGTAGGCGGGCTCGTCCCGGGATTGCCGCCCGCCGCATCCAGCTTGACCTCCGACCGCTCGCGGCACATCACTGCAGAGTGGCGGATCGCGGCGCGAATACGGGCGACGCCCGGCCCGCGGCATCCCGACGCGGCAGCGCCTCGGCGAGCCACCGCACCGGACCGTTCGGGATGGCGCCCCATATCGCTCTCAACTCGCTTGCATCATGGGCAGAATGAATCAGACGATCGCCGCGTCGTTCATGAGCATCGCCTTGGTGATTCTGATTTCGGCACCCGCATCGGCCCAGACCCGGGACCGGATACCGACGAATCCGGATGTCATCACGGCGGCCGAGATCCCCGAGGGCCGCTATGCGTCCGCCTTCGAGGTCGTACGGGGAATGAGACCGGGATGGCTGCGTCCGAGAGCGAATTACACCCCCAGCAGCAGCTCCAGCCCGATGATGGTGCTGGTCGACAACGTGCAGCGCGGCACGGTGGAGACCCTCGAATCGATCAATCCCGACGAGATCGAGCGGATCGAATGGGTGGACGCCTCGACGGCCACCCAGCGCTGGGGTACCGGACACGCGCTCGGGGCCATCGTCGTGACGACGCGAAGAGGCCTTTGAGCTCCTGGCGGATGCCGCGGGCGCCGCCGCCCGATCCCAGCCCCCTACCCCAGCCGTTAGTCATCGACCCTCCCCCTCCGTAAACCCCGATCTTCGGCCGGTTCTGTCCCTAAAACTGCGGATTGTTGCAATGGTAGCGTGCCCCCATTATTGGGGACAGAGTAGCTCGCGGCGGTGGCGCCTTCGACCTGACGGGTCGGCCATCGTGTGGGCGTCAGCAGTCGGGCCGTGCTCCCGAAGATCCCGCGGCCCACACGTTCCAACGCAGATGACCTATCCCGCGGTCGAGTTCGACGCGCTCCCTTCCGGGACACGGGACCTCCACAAGGAAAATGCGCTGCTCGGCGAGATCCTTCGCGCGACGGTGGCGATGCCGAACCCGGTCGTCGGAGTCCAGCGCGCGGCCGAGATCCTGCGCGCCTTCTTCGGGACCGCGTCGGTCGGCATCTGGTTCGTGGAGGGCGACCAGATCGAGCTCCGCGCCCTCTCGCTTCCGGAATCGATTCCTTCGGAAGTCTCCGATTCCGTGGTCGTCGCCTACGCACGCCTCCCGCTCCACGAAGATCGGCCGGGCACCCGGGCGATGCGGAGCGGGACCGTGCTGCAGTGGCGAAGCAACGATCCGTCGATAGATCGACCGACCCGGGACGCGCTCGCCGCTCTAGGCGCTGGTGAGCTGTACGCCTTCCCGATCATGCTCGACGAGGGGTCGGCCGGATGTGGGCTCGTCGGGTTGCCGGAAGGGCGACTGCTGGAGGAAAGCGATCAGAAGATCGTAACGAATGTGCTGGAGTATCTGGCACGGATGTACGGAGATACGGTCTCGGACGCCGGGCGCCTGTCAGGCCAGGGGGAAGGAGGCCTCACGCGACTCGAGGGCGAAGCGCGGCGGCGGCCACGGGTGCTGCTCGTGGAGGGAGACGCGTTGACTGCCGAGGTGATCCAACACCGCTTCGAGCGACAGGGGCTCGACGTCCACCACTGCGACACGGGCGAGGCGGCGGTAGCGGACTTCGCCGACGTCGAGCCCGACATCTGTCTCACCGAGCTCAAGCTTCCGGACATGGAGGGTTTCGAGCTTCTCGAGCGACTTCGAGCGCGCACCCGGGGTCGGGAGGTGCCGGTGATCGTCCTCACGTCGCTCGCGAGCGAGAAGATGATCGTACGGGCATTCACGCTGGGTGCGGACGACTACATCGTGAAGCCGTTCTCGCTCACCGAGCTGACGGCGCGAGTGAAGCGACGCCTCGCGGTGGGCACGAGCATGGCGCCCACCGGATGATACCGCTCATCGCCCTCGGCATAATGGTGGGTGCGGTATTGCTCATCGCGGTAGGCTTCACCTGCGTGGCGCTCCGCTACAATACCCGCAACAACCGCAAGGCGCTGTTGAGGCAGTCGCTCGAAGCGCACTGGACGCCCCGACTGCTGCCCCTGCTGGCTGGCGGGGACCCGGCGCCGCTGCTTGCCGCAGTAATTCCCTCCGAGCGCCTCTTCTTCGTCGATTTCCTCTTCAGATACGCGATCCGCCTCAAGGGCGAAGAGCGCGACATCCTCAGCGGTGCCGCGGCGCCCTTTCTTCCAGAGCTGGTCACGAGGTTGGACGTCGGCGGGGATGCGAACGCCGAACAGCGCGCCCGCGCGGTGCGAACACTGGGCACCCTCGGTGGCAGCCACCATCTCCCAGTTCTGGTCGCGGCGCTGGACGATCCGGCGCCGCTCGTCGTCATGACGGCTGCCCGGGCACTTGCCCTCCGCGGTTACGCGGCGCTCGTGGAGCTGCTCCTCGAGCGGTCCGAGCGGTTTCGGGAGTGGCACCCCCGCTTCTTCGCGTCCCGGGTGGCGACGGACGGGCTCGCCGAGCTGAACGACCTCGGCGCGGCGAGCGTGGCGACCGCGGTCCTCCCCGGTACCGACGATCGGGATCTGCAGTGCGCCTGCCTCCGCCTGCTCGAACGCGTCGGAAAGGCCGCCGACGCGGCCGCGGTCCGCCCGCTGATCCACTCGGCGGACCCGATGGTCAGGCAGTCTGCGATCGCGGCGATCGGCACCCTTGGCGATCTGAAGGACCTACCCGCACTGCGGGATGCGCTGACCGAGCCCGACCTCTGGCTGGCCCTCAATGCCGCTCGCGCCCTCCGCAAGCTCGGCGACGAAGCGTGGCTCTCGCGTCTGGCGAGAACCGAGGAGTCGATGTCGCTGATCGCCGCGCAGGTGCTCCGGGAGGATCCGACGTGATCGATACGCTCCTGGCCGTCATCGACGGTTTCAACCGCTTCATCCTCGTATACTTCAGCTTCGTCACGGTCGTCTATTTCGTGATGACCGCCGCGGCCGTCCGCGGTATCCGGCGGTACGTGCGGCGGCTCGGCGCCGTCGACTCGGCGGAAGTGCTGCAGGCGGCCGGCGCTCCCCCGATCACCGTGATCGCCCCCGCGTTCAACGAGGAGCGCTCGTGCGTGCAGATGGTGCAGGCGCTGCTCGCGCTCGACTATCCGGACCACGAGATCATCGTGATCGACGACGGCTCGACCGACGAGACACTCGACCTGCTCGGTATGGCGTTCGAGTTGGAGCCGGCGTTCCGGACGGTCACCGCTGATCTGCCGCACGCCCCGGTCACCGCCACTCTCCAGAGCCGGAACCATCCGAACCTGTGGGTGCTCGCAAAGGAGAACGGCGGCACGGCGGATGCCCTGAACGCCGGGATCAACCACTGCCAGACTCCACTGGTCTGCCGGGTGGACGCCGACGGCGTGCTGGAAGCCGAGGCCCTCGTCCGCGGCGTCCGGCCCTTTCTGGAGGATGCTTCGACGGTCGCGGTCGGCGGGATCGTGCGGGTGGCGAACGGCTGCACGATCGAGGACGGCCGGGTGAAGGAGGTTCGCCTTCCGAAGAGCCTGCTGGCAGAGTTCCAGGTCCTCGAGTACCTGCGGAGCTTCTATTCCCTCCGCATCGGGTGGGCGGGCTTCGGGTCGACGCTGCTCATCTCGGGCGCGTTCGGCATCTTCAAGCGGTCGACGCTCGTCGACGCCGGCGGATTCCTCGCGAGCTCGATCACGGAGGACATGGAGCTCACGCTGCGTCTGCATCGCCACTGTCGGGAGACGCGGCAAGCGTACGAGATGGCCTTCATCCCCGACCCGCTGCTCTGGACCGAAGTGCCGGAGCGGCTCCGGGATCTGGGCGGGCAGCGGAACCGCTGGCACCGCGGCCTGATCGACCTCCTCGTGAAGCATCGAGTCATGTTCCTCAACCCGCGCTACGGGACGGTGGGGATGTTCGGCTTCCCGTACCTGGTGCTCGTCGAGGCGCTCGGTCCCCTGATCGAGTTCATCGGCTACTTCGCCTTCGTCGCGCTCCTCGTCTTCGGCGATCCTTCCCCGCTGTACATCGCAGGCTTCCTGCTGCTCGTCTTCGGGACGGGGGCGTGCCTGTCCGCCGCCACCGTCGGCCTCCAGGAGCTCGTCTTCCGCCGCTACCACCGCCGCTCCGACCTGATCCGCCTCTCCGCACTCTCCGTGCTGGAGGTCCTGGGCCACCGGCAGATCCTCACCTACTTCAGGTTCAGGGGGCTGGTCTCGTATCTCAGCGGGCGTGAGGGGTGGGGAACGATCGAGCGCAAGGGGTTCGAGGCGGATCGGGAACGGCCCCTGGCGGGTGCGGGGGTCTCACAACCGGAACGAGAGATGTGATGACACGATCCATTCTGTCGGCCGCTTCCGTCCTCTGGCTCGCTGCCGTCGTCACCCCGGATGTTCAGGGCCAGTCGGACGAGGTGGGCGATACCGAGTCGCGATGGCAGGCGGCGGCAATCTACACGCACCAGAACCTTCGGGATCAGAGTGACTGGCGCTCGGTGTCGCTTCTCGGCGGTTGGGCGTCGACGATGCACACGGTGGTCGTGGAGATGCAGGTGCTGGAGCGCGAAGCGGTTCGCGAGGCCGCGTTCGGGGCCGACCTCTACCAGGACCTCCCGGGCGGGGGATATGCCACCGGACGGGGGCGATTCGCCGCGGAAGGCGACGTCCTGCCACGGCTGCTCGCCGGCGCGGACGTGTACCGGCCGGTGTGGGGCCCCTGGGAGGGGTGGGTCGGTTACGAGTATCGCGCCTATCCGGGCAGCAACGTCCACACCTTCGGCGCGGGTCCGGGCGTCTACGTCGACCGCTGGTATCTTCGCGTGCGCCCGTCGGTGTCGCGGGCCGGGGGCGAAACGACGGTCGTGGGGAAGTTCCTCGCCCGTCGTATCATCGACGACTCGTCGACGGACTACATCGAGCTGGGCGCGGGCGCCGGCAGCGAATTCGTGGAGATCGTCCGGGAGGGTGCGGGAGCGATCGAGATCGAGGCGCGGGACACATGGCTCATCAGCGCCCGAGCGCAGCGCTTCGTAACGCGGAACCTCGGGGTGACAGCGGGTGGCGTGTACCAAACGTACGACGTGCTCGGCGCCCGCCCCACGTTGACCGTGGGAGTGCTGGGGCGTTGGTAGGCGCAGGTAACCTCCGGCCGCAGCCGTCCTCTCCTTCGCCCGGCCGGTCCCCTACCTGACGAGCCTGACCTCGTCCACCCACATCACCGGCGCCGTGGCGCCTCCCGGCTCCAGCCACGTCGGGTACCAGGCGTTCATGTAGACGTGCATCGGCTCGGTGGGTACGCGCGACATGAACCGCGCGTACTCGATGCCGTCGATCGAGAAGCCGACTCCGTGCCCGCGGCGATCGATCCGGTAGACATGGGTGGCCGCGGCCGGATCGAAGGGCAGAAGGATCTCCCGCAGGTTCGTACGAGCTCCACCTACCCAGGTAACCAGCAGTGCGCGCCGCGAACCATCGTTGAAGATCTCGATGTCGATCTCGTCGGATACGTTGCCCGGCCTGTCCTCGTAGAGGAAGAAGGCGCAGAGCGAGCCCTCGGCGCGGGGACAACGCATGCTCACCTCGTAGTGCCCCCAACCGAATCGCTCCACGGTTCGGAACTGCCCCCCGTTCGCCGCGTCCGGCTCGAGCCGTAGCACGAACGCACCCGCCTCCCGCAGCGAGTTGCGCGCAAGCACGTGCCCGCGGCCGAGCGGGCGCTCGAGAACTTCCCAGGCGACGGAATCGTCGTTGGAGGCAGTGAGCAGGATTTGCCCATCGCACGCCGCCAACCCGAGGGAGATCATGGGAAGCAGAATCCGGTGCACGCTGGCGACGCGGGGGGTTGCTCGTGATCGGTGGGGCCGGCTTCTGGCGGACTCGCAAATATACCATCGCCTAACCGGTCGAGCAATCACACGGTCGCTGGGAACGGCGAGCTTGTCCCGGGCATCACGACTAAGTAGCGTGCGCCGGAAGGGGTACTCGGAGACCGCAATCCCTCACCCCGGCAGTCATCCGGGCGGAAGCCGGGATCCAGTGGATGCCGGGGGCGCCGCCTGGGTCCTGGCTTTCGCCGGATGACGGACGGGGCCGCGGTGACGGGGGGGGCCGCGGTGACGGGGGGTCGGGATGGCGGACAACCGCCCTGGAGGTAGGGAGATATGAAGAGCAGGCTCATCGTACCCGCAGCCCTCTCGCTGCTCCTCGCGGCCGTATCGGCGTGTGCGGTGCTGACGTCGAGCCCGGGCGGCTCGGCGGGTAGCGCGTGCGCCTGGGAGGTCTGCGTCGCGACCAGCGAGGTGCCGGGAGGCCGCGTCTACGAAGTGATCAACCGGGAGCCGGTTCCCGCGACCGTGCAGCTGACCTTCCGGTCCCTGCAGAACCTGCGCACTGCGACGCGGATGCCGGTCACGCGAATCGTACCTCCGCGATCGAGCCTGCCCATCGTCCGCCTGCACACCGTGGTTCGAGGCCGGTCGATCGGTGCGCAGCCGGAACTGATGATCGACCTCGGCTCGAGCCACACCGAGCCGGATTCGACCCACCTGTACGCGGTGCCCTTCGGCGGATCGGACGCGCGCGAGCTGATCCAGGGATTCGACGGATCCGATACCCACCGCCTGGGGATGCGTTATGCCCTCGACTTCGCCATGCCGGAGGGTACTCCGGTCCTGGCGGCCAGGGAGGGGACCGTGCTGTACGTCCAGGATGGATTCACGACGGGCGGGCGCGACCCCGATCTGATCGAACGATCGAATCTGGTGGTCGTCGCGCACGACGACGGGACGATGGCATCCTACGGCCACCTTTCCGCGGGGATCGTCGTCAGGAAAGGTGATGCAGTGCGGGCGGGTGATCTGCTCGGCTACAGTGGAAACACGGGATTCGCGGGCCAGCCTCATCTCCACTTCCACGTCGGCGTGAGGCTACTCGGCGACCCCGGCCGCACAGTCCCGATCCAGCTCCGGGGGCCGGAGGGCGGACCGCTCGTTCTGGAGGTGGGTTCCACGATCGAGCCCGCGCGGCCGTGAAGGAGCGGCAGACAGGGCGGCCGTCATCCCCGCGCAGGCTGGGGGGGACAAGGTTGACGATCCTTCTCCACGTTGGCGGGGGTGGCACGGGCTGTTAAAGGAAATGGACTGACATCGAGAGATGATGCCAGCCCATTGCTCGGTCGGCGGATGGGGAGCGCGCGGCGCTAGCGGATACCGCCCGCGAAGCCGCCATGCCCACCGAATGTCGGTGAACCACCGTTGCCCCGGAATCCACCGGCACGAGTCGTCGGCGCTCGGACGTCGGGAGGGTATCGCTCGGCGCCGCGGCCGATGACCGGTGGCGTGCGATCGTTGATCATCACCCCGACCGTTCCGAGGGTCCCGGCGAGCCCGCGGATCCCCGGCAAGTGCTTCTTGCAATCGTCGTAAACCGACACGCCGCCGCGAATGATGATCCTCGGGCGGGGACCCGGGTTCGCCTCGGGGCCGTCCACCCCGGCGGAGCCGGTTTCGTCGGCACCGGCGTCGTCCACTGCGGCGATCGCGATCACCGGCTCCACTTCGGCAGCCATCGGCTCGTCGGCGGCAGCCGACACGGGCTCACCCAGGCGTTCGGCGGGCGCCGCCTCCGTTGCAACGCGAGCGTCGGTTCGCGGCGCCGACGCAGCGCGCGGCGCCTCGCCCGGCTCCCGGGAGCGGGTGAGCTCCAGCGGCGAGAGCACCATCTCACCAGGCTGACCCGCCGGCGAGATCGCCGGCACCAACTCCGCCAGCAACGAGTCGTCTATTGATGCGGGATCGGCGGCCGGGTTGGAACATCCCGCCGCAACGAGAACTACCACTCCGGCGGCGTTCACCTTTCGGGCTCGCATCGGTCCTCCTGGATCGGATCGAGAATGCGGATCAGGCTCCGGTGTTCTGTATCAGTGGCATTCTCCGCGCCACCCACGCAGGGAGCCGTTTCGCTACGTCCGTCTCCACTTTCCTCCCCGCCCCGTCCGCTGCAGGTGACAAGCGGCGTCCCCAATGAAGGACATTCACCCGAGATGATGCGTCCTGACCGGCTCATTCCAGTGCTACTCTGCGCCGTGCTCGCGGGCTGTGGTGCGGTTCAGTCGGATGAGCCTAACGAACCCGGCGCGCTCGCGGACACTCTGACCACGCTCATCGCCGAAGCGTACGATTTCACCCAACCGGGCGTACCGGAGCGGATGTCGTCCCTCTATGCGAACAGCGACCGAGTCGTCTCGGCCAGCGGAGGTACCGTCACCCTGTCGATGGACTCGGTGCGGGTCGGCATCGGCGACTTCTGGCAGATGGCCGGCCAGAACATGCGCAACGCGCGCTGGATCTGGCACGAGGTCCACGTCGAGCGTCTCGCTCCCGACGCCGCAGTCCTCACCGGCACCTGGTCGATCCCCCACATCGCCCCTGCGGGAAACGATCACGTGATCGAGGGCGCCTGGACAGCCGTGTTCAGCCGCCGATCCGGCGATTGGAAGATCGTCCACGAGCACCTCTCCACGCCCTCGCCCTGACGCGTTGCCGATCGAGCCCGTTTGCGACGGCGGAAGCGCGGCGTATGGCGCGCAGCCGGAACGCATGAGGCAAACCTGGCCGTTGGCGGCGTCCTCCGCGAGCGCGGCGGGACACGCGGACCACCTCCCGCGATCAGTCACTTGTCGGTCGGCCCCTGGTTACGCATACTTGCCTCGGCCCCGGGCGCGTGTTCGTTCATGATATCCGGGCCGTCCTGGAGGACACCTTCGAGAGCTTCCCTGCCAGCCAAGCTCTCCCCACGACCCTCAACCACGAATGACCCCGATGCATAGCGCACCGCGCGATACCGATGGACCGCTGGGAATCGCCGCCCTCCTGATCCGGCTGGGCGCGGCGGCCGCCCTGACCGCATGTGTCGTCGGCCTGCTGCCCGCGGGCGCCGCGGCGCAGGACCGCGGCACGCCGTACGGCGAATGGCGCTATTGGGGCGGCGACCAGTGGAGCACGCGCTACTCCCCCGTCGATCAGGTGAACGCGGAGAATTTCGAGGAGCTCGAAGTCGCCTGGACGTGGCGCGGCGACAACTTCGGGCCGCAGCCCGACTTCATCATGCGCTCCACGCCGATCTACGTGGACGGCATCCTCTACACCGTCGCCGGTCGGCGGCGGACGGTTGCCGCGATCGATCCGGGCACCGGAGAGACGCTCTGGACCTTTCGCGAGCCCCACACCGAGCGCTGGGAGCGGTCGCCGCGTCAGAACTACGGGAAGGGCGTCGCGTACGCCGAGATCGACGGTCGCGGGGTGATCTATCTCGTCACGCCCGGCTTCTTCCTGCACGCGCTGGACGCGAAGACCGGGCAGCCGCTTGAGGGCTTCGGCGGGCCGATCCCCATCGACGGTTTCCCCGAGACCGGCGCGGTCGACATGATGGCGACGCTCGGGCATCCGTACGACGTCTACTCGGGGATCGACGAGTCGGTCGGCGCGATCACCACCTCCTCGCCCCCGATGGTGGTGAACGGGGTCATCGTCGTGGGCAACTCGGCGCACCAGGGCGGCACGTACACCCGGGTCGAGAACGTGCCGGGCGACGTGCAGGCGTTCGACGCCCGCACCGGCGAGCACCTCTGGACCTTCCACACGATCCCCCGCGAGGGCGAGTTCGGGAACGAGACGTGGGAGAACGACGCGTGGCGGTACAGCGGCAACGTGAACGTGTGGGCGCCGCTCTCGGCCGACGCCGAGCTCGGGCTCGTCTACCTTCCCACGGACGCGCCGACGAACGACTACTTCGGCGGCTTTCGGCCGGGCGCGAACCTCTTCGGCAGCAGCCTCGTCGCCGTCGACGTCCGCACCGGCGAGCGACGCTGGCACTTCCAGACGATCCACCACGAAATCTGGGACTGGGATCTGCCCGTCGCGCCCATCCTCGTCGACCTGACCGTCGACGGCGAGCCGGTGCCGGCGGTCGTGCAGACGTCGAAGCAGACCTTCGTCTACGCCTTCAACCGCGAGACCGGCGAGCCGATCTGGCCGATCGTGGAGACGGCGGTGCCGCAGGGCGACGTCCCGGGCGAGTGGTACTCGCCGACGCAGCCCATCCCGACGAAGCCCGCGGGCTACGAGCTGCAGGGACTCACAGAGGACGACCTGATGGACTGGACGCCCGAGCTGCGGGCGCGGGCGCTCGAGCAGGTCTCGGACATCAAGATGGGTCCGATCTACACGCCCTGGGTCTACGAAGGGAACCCTGAGGGGTGGCGGGCGACGGCGCAGTGCCCGAGCGCCACGGGCGGCACGAACATCCCGGGCGGGCCGGTGATGGACCCGGAAACCGGTGTCATGTACGTGCAGTCGCGGAAGGTGTGCACCGGGGGCGTGCTCGGGCCCGGCTCCGTGCGCGACGACGGATCGCCCGGAAGCAACCCCGGCGCGACGGTGGTCGACTTTGCGACCAGCGGGGGGGGAGGCTTCGGCTCGATCGACGGGCTCCCGATCTTCAAGCCGCCGTACGGCCGCATCACCGCCATCGACATGAACACCGGCGAGCACCTGTGGTGGATCCCGAACGGCGAGACGCCGGACCGGATCCGGGAGCATCCGCTCCTCGAGGGCATCGAGATCCCGAACACCGGCTACCAGGGCGACGCGACCGTGCTCGTCACCCAGAGCCTGCTGATGTGGGCCGAGGGGCGCGGCGGCCGGGCCGTCTGGTACGCCGCGGACAAGGCGACGGGCGAGCGGATCGGCTCTGTCGAGATCCCCGCCCCGACCAGCACCGCGCCGATGACCTACCTGCACGAGGGGAAGCAGTACATCGTGCTGCCGGTGGCGGGGAACGGGCTGCCGGGCTCGCTGGTGGCGCTGGCGCTGCCCTGAACCACCTCGTCAACCCGAACCCGCCCCGTCATCCCGAAGCCGCCCCGTCATCCCGAGCGCAGCGAGGGATCCGCACCTCCGGCCAGATCCCGCGAACGCGCGGGGTACGCGCGAAGGGCGCGGCGGCGGGATCGTGGCATCAGCCGTTCTGTATCCTCCTTCCGACACGCTCCGGGGGAAGTGCGGATCCCTCGCTGCGCTCGGGATGACTGTGGCGGCCGCACTTCGTCCGTCCGTCAGCCGGCGGACGGCTGCAGAACCCGTCCGGCCCCCACCGCCTCCAGCTCCTGCACCGCGAGGTCGGCCGCCTGGTCGGCCTCGATGACCCGGCCGAGTCGCTCCGCATTCTCTGCGAACCCCGGCTCCTCGAGCAGGCGTCGCACCGCGTCCGCGATGCGACGCGGTTTCGCCGACGGGCGCAGACGGAGCCCGACTCCACGCGCGAAGACCCGGGCGGCGTTGTCGTCCTGATCGCGGCCCATCGGCAGGCAGAGGAGCGGAAGGCCGTTCGCGAGCGCACGCATCACCGTGCCGTGGCCCGCGTGGGTGACGACGGCGCTCGCGTGAGGAAAGACCTGCGTATGCGAGGCCGACGCGACGGCGACCACGTTGTTCGGTGTGTCGAACCGCTCCCCGGCCATGCACGGGCCGAGGGTGACGAGTCCGCGGATGTCCAGCGTCCCCAGCGCGGTGATGATCCGCTGGAGGACGTCGCGCTGGTTCTGGAAGGTCGAGGAGAGGCTCGCGACCACGAGCGGCCGGGTGTCATCCGCTCCCCAGGGGTTCCGCCACTCCCCGGTCCAGTCGGGGTCGTCCAGCACGGGGCCTACATAGCGCACGTTCGCCGGCGGCGGCACGATCGGGAAGTCGAACTCCCGGGAAGTCTGGATCAGGCGGAGGTCCGCGCGGTGATACTCGTCGAGCAGGTCGCGACCAGCGGCGAGGGGCGCCAGCCCCAGCGCCGTTCGGGCTTCGTTGAAGTGCCCGAGATAGGCTCCGAGCTGGCGGAGAAAGAGGCGCGTGAGCACGCCGTCGCGGACGCGGCCCAGCAGGTCGGTCCGTGGCAGGAACCCCGGGCCGGCGGCGGGTCGCCCCGTACCCGGCAGGTACTCGGGCATGTGGAAGAGCACCACCCTCGGGATCCCGGCGGCCTCCGCCGCGATCAACGCTCCCGGCATCATGACGTCCGCGACGACGACGTCCGGCCGCTCCGCCTCGATCGCGCCGTGTGTCTCCTCCGCCACGATCCGCGCCGGGCCGAACACCACGCGGTCGAACGCCCGCCGCAGCCTGCCGACCGGGGACTTCGCCTCCCAATCACCGATCATCTCCTCCGTCCTGTCCTTCCGCGTGAAGTGCCGGGCGAAGGGGATGAACCGCGCCCCCGCCCGCTCCACCTCGGCGCGCACCGAGGGCTCGGTGAGCACACGCACCGTGTGGCCCCGCGCCGTCAGGCGGCGGACGGGTCCGAGCACGGCGGGGATGTTGCCGCCGCCTTCGAAGGTCACGAACAGGTAGGAGCGCAACGTGTCCATAGCAGCCTCAGGCGTCAGGGGTGAGATCTTCCAGGAGTCCATCGATGAGCATGCGCAGCACCCGCCGCGTCTCCTCCACGGAGCGGCCGAGATCGCGACGCAGGAGCTTCCAGAGGTAGAGGTCCGTGGCGGCGACGAGCGCATCCAGCCGCGTCGCGTAGTCGGGCTCCTCGGGGCTCGGCAGGTGCGGGGCGAAGACGCGCGCGCACCACGCCCGATGCGCCGCGCGGCCCTGCTCCGCGACGGCCTTGGCTTCGGCTACCCTCCCTTCGACCGCCAGGTTGCGAAGCACCGGGTCGCCATCGCGCTCGTAGTGGCCGAGGAGCACGTCCAGAGCACCGTCGACGTCGCCGGCGACCGCGCGCCCGCGCTCGGCATCGATCTTGACTCCCTCGACCTCGATGGTGGCCCCGATCACCCCGTCCCGTGAGCCGAACCGGCGCAGCACGGTCCGCGTCGACACGCCGGCGCGCTCCGCGATCGCCTCCAGCGTGATCTCGTCGAAGCCGCCCTCGCGCCAGAGCGCCGCCGTCGCCGCCAGGATGTCCTCCGCGGTCCGGGCGGCGGCTTCGGCGCGGGCCACCATGCGGTACGCGCGTGCGGTGCTCGGCTTATTCATGTCATACATGATGACATGAAGTTGGGCCGGTTGTCAAGGAGCTCGTTCGAGGGAGGAGGGGACGTGACGGATCCGGAGGGTCGGCAGAGGGAGAGCTGGTCGGAGAACGCGGCCGCGTGGACCGACGCGGTCCGCGAGGGGCGTATCGAGAGCCGCGTCCTGGCGACTGACGCGGCCGTACTGGACGTCGTCGTCGCGGGCGGCCCCCGTCGCGTGCTCGACGTGGGGTGCGGCGAAGGATGGCTCGGCCACCGGCTCGCGGAGCGCGGTGTGGCTGTGGTGGGGTTCGACGCGAGCGAAGCGCTCGTCCGATGCGCGCGCGAAGGGGGCGCGGGAGAGTACCACGTCATCGACTACGCGGAGTTCTCGTCCGATCCCCTGCTGCTGGGATCGGGCTTCGACGCGGCGGTCTGCAACTTCTCGCTGCTGGGGGAGGAGATCGGACCGCTGCTGGGCGCTCTGGCCAAGGCGCTCGTCCCGGCCGGGTCGCTGATCGTGCAGACCCTCCATCCCTGCTCGATCGCGGAGGCGGGGTATCGGGACGGCTGGCGGGAGGAGGACTTCCGAGGGATGGGCGCGGGCTTCGCGGCGGCGATGCCGTGGTACTTCCGGACGCTCGGCTCGTGGGTGGGCGAGATGCGGCGGGCGGGGTTCCGGCTCGACGAGTGTCGAGAGCCGGTTCACCCGGACGGGGGCCGGCCGCTGTCGCTGCTGCTGGTGGCGTCTATCGATCCGTCGCCGGGGGAGGGCGGCGCTCCGACGAGATCGCCAGCTTGAAGCCGTCGGGGTCCTGCAGGCGGAACATCCTCGCCCCCCATGGCATGTCCGCCGGCTCGCTGGCGAGGGTGAAGCCGCGCGATCTGATCCGGTCGGCGATCGCGTCGACGTCCTGAGCGGTCGTGATCTGCAGGGAGAACCCCTCACCCTTCACCCGCTGCCACCCTTTCTCTCCGTCGTCCTGATTGAGCAGGATGCGCACGGCGCCCGCCACCAGCGAAACCGCCAGCAGCCTGCCCTCATGTTCGTGCTTCCGATCGACGACGAAGCCGAGCTGCCGGTACCAGGTGAGGCTCGTGTGGACGTCGTTGACCGTCAGCGACGCGGAGAGGGCGGTCGCCTCGAAGGAAGCCTCGTCGGCGGATTCGCTGGCGCCGGTGTGGCTCGGGGGAGTATCGCTCATGGGGATCTCGAGGAAAGTGGTGGTTCAGCGGGCCGGCCGCCGCATGACCGAGGAGGACTATGGCCTCCATCTTTTCGACAGACTTTCAGCGACTCGACACTTGCTCGCGAATGGTCGGCTTCAGATCTTATCTGAACGCTGATCGCCCGCCATTCGACGGGTGCTGCACAGATGGAGCTCATCTATCAGTCCGAGCCCATCGAGGAGTCATTCTCCCGATCGCGCCGAACCTATGCCGACATCACCCGGTCGTAACGATAAGTGCCCGTGCGGGTCGGGTCGCAAGTACAAGCAGTGCTGCCAGCCGAAGACGACCCGCCAGCCGGCGGACCCGGGACCGCAAGCTCCCGGCCCCGATCCCGCGGCGCACCGGCTGGTCTTCGAGCACGCCGCGCGTGAGACCGTCTGGGAGGTGGATGCAATCCCGTTGGCAATTGGCATTACCGACGGTGCGGCCCATCGCCCCGCCGCGGTTCTGCTCATGGCCGGCGAGTGGGTGATCGGCTCACAGATCCGGGATCGTTTGAGTGGTGAGGCGGATAGCGTCGCGGCGGCATTCGAACGAACCATCGTCGCCGCGGCGCAGGAGGTGGGGAGCTATCCGGAGCAGGTGACGATCCGGTACCCGGAGATCGAGGGCCCTCTCCAGAGCCGTCTTGCGCCGCGAGGTGTCGAGGTGAAGGTCGCGCCCGTACTGGAGCACGCCCAGCCCGCCGCGAAGGAGTTGATCGAGCATATGGGCGGCCCGCTGCACTGGCCGCCCGTTTCGATCGCCGATGCCTGGTCGGCCTGGCGTCTACCGGCTGCCGCCGTTCGCGACCTCTTCGCCGCCGCGGCCGGGTTCTGGCGCCGGAAGCCGTGGAAGGTGCTCGACGACCTGCAGGCGCCGATCGCCACCTTCCCCTCCGGCCGGTCGTGGACGGCCGGCGTGCTCGGCCGTGCGGCCGAGGAGTTCGGCATCGTCCTCTACTCTGACCCGGACGATCTTTATGCAATCGCGACTTTCACCGATTCCGACTCGGCGATGGGCGAGATCCGTGGTCGGGTGATCTCACTCACCTTCAACTCCGTCTCGTCGCTTCCGGACGCGATGGGGGTGGAGGCCCGAACTTCGGGGTGGGAGATTGCCGACCCGGAAGCCTTCCCCATCCTGCTCACCATCAATACCCCCGGCGGCGGAGTGACGCGTCGAGATATCGAGGAGCTGACCGCGATCCTTCTCGCGGTCCCGGTCTTCGCCGAAACGCACGCCGAGGATCTCCTGCTCGAACAACGCTTCGGCACGCCCGCCCCCCTGCTGGAATGGCGGGACGAGGCGACCGGTCTCCGGCTGCAGTATGACGGAGACGAAGCGGAGGATCGCTCGCTAGCAGCGGCCATGGCAAACGATCCAGCCTTCGAGGAGTGGGTGGACGAGGATGAGGATTCGCCCCAGCGTGAGCTGTTTCAGCTCGCGCATGACGCGTTCGAAGAGCTCGGCCCCGACGCGGACCCGGAGCAGATCATGGACCGGATCATCGAGCGGGGCACGGGCGTTATGGGACGGCTCGGGGAGATGCCGATACCGGCGTTCGCGGGTCTCAGCTCCAGACAACTGGCGGATCTCATGAGCGCGGATTGGCGCGATCAGGCCGGTGCGATCAGTCTGGAGCGGACTCTGTCACTCGATCGGCTCTCCGATTCGTACCTGCTGGCCGATTGCCGCTCCCTCCTGGGGTATGCGTTGGAGCGTGAAGGAATCCCAGCGACCCATGCGGGCAACCTCGCGGTCGCGGATGTCCGCTACCTGCTGGAGCACCATTTCCAGCGCGATCACGGCGCGTCGTACCTTCTGGAGACCCGCAAGACGATACGAGAGGAGGACGTCTGGCACCTTCACTCGGCGCGGGTGCTGCTCGAGATCGCCGGCGCGCTCAAGCGCCGTAAGGGCCGATTCACCGTCACGCGCGAAGGAAAACGCCTGATGCGGGAGGAGAACTCGGGCGAGCTGTTCGCGCTCCTTTTCCGGACGCACTTCAAGGACTTCAACCTGGGCTATCGCCGCCGAACGGAATGGTTCGAGCTTCAGGCGCAGATCCCCTTCACACTCTATCGGCTTTCCGTCATGGAGCCGCAGTGGAGGACCGCCGAGGAGCTGCTGCCCGAGGTAGTGGTGCCGTTCGCGATGGATTCCGCGCCGGCCTCCGAGCCGTTCGACCTGCCCGTGTTCACGTTGGAAAGCCAGGTGCTCTCGACACTGGCGGCGTTCGGCCTGCTGCAGCGCAAGGAACCCGAGACCGCCTCAGAATACGCCGCCTTCCATGCGACCGCTCTGCTGAAGTCCTTCCTGAAATTCAACGTCCGCGGGCAAAGCTGACAGCCCGTCCTTCGACGTGGCGCTTCAGGCCGCGTCGAACGGCGCAAGGATCCGGCGCTTCGCCTCGACCGGGCGGCTCCCGCTCATCGCGCGGGTCGGGCAAGACGTGTGTGCTCCGGGCTGTCACACGCCTGCTCTACCCGCTGGCGGGAAGGATCGAGATCGGCGTCGAGCCCTCGGAGATCGGCTTTCTCTTCCAGGACGACGCGCTCCTGCCCTGGCGCACGGTGCGGCAGAACGTCGCACTCGGACTCCGCTTCCGGGGCACGGCGCCGCGAGCGGCGGCGGCGAAGGTGGACGAGTGGCTGTTGCTCGTCGGCCTGCAGGGCTTCGGCGATCGCTACCCGCGGCAGCTCTCCGGCGGCCAGCGCAAGCGCGTGGCGATCGCTCAGGTGCTCGTCCTCGAGCCGAAGCTGCTGCTGATGGACGAGCCGTTCGCCTCGCTCGACGCGATCGTCCGGACGCGGCTGACCCAGGAGCTCCTGGAATGGGTGGAGCGGGAGCGCGGACGTGGAATGAGACGATTGCTCGCCCGGCGGTCGGTGCGGCGCGGCGTCGCGCTCCTCGTGCTCGTCTGGATCGACCTCGGCTCCAAGGTCGCCCTCTCGCTGATCCTGGTCGCCGTCCTCATCTTTTTCGCCGTGTACACCGGCATCAAGGAGGTGGACCAGCGGCTCGTGGAGCGCGTGCGGACACTGGGCGGCGACCGGCGCGAGCTTATCCGCGAGGTCTACGTGCCCTCCCTCACCGCGTGGGTGATCGGCAATCTCAAAGTCGCCGTTGGATTCGCCTTCACTGGCGCGGTCGTCGGAGAGTTTCGTGGCCTCGACCCGGGGTCTCCCGGGATCCAGCCACCGGGTGCCGGCTTCCGCAGGGGCCGCGGCCTCCTTCAACTGGTGCCATTCTCCGGTGGCCACGTTATCTTTCCGCGGCTCCCCGAACCAAGCCGGCGTCTCCTAACCCCGCCCCCGGGCGGGATCCAAACCCTCCGATCCCGGAGCATCCTGATGTTCAGTGGTTCCAACGCGCGGCAGACCGCCGCGTTCGCTCTTTGTTCGATGCTGGTCCTGCTTGCAACGCCGCGGCATCTCTTTGGGCAGGAGCCGGTCACGGAAGCGGACCGGATCGTCGCCGAGGATGCCGGGACGGCTCCCTCGATGGTGGACGGCGTCGAGATCGATGGTCCGCCTCCGCCCGTCGCGCCCGCGATGATCAGTCGCGACGCCTCCGGAAACGCAACGATCCGCGCGGTGCGAGTGACCACCCCGCTCGACGTCGACGGCGAGCTCGAGGAGGCGTTCTACCGCGAGACGCCGGCGATCAGTGACTTCGTGCAGACGGTGCCGACCGAGCGGGGCGAGCCGAGCGAGCTGACGGAGGCCTGGATCGGTTTCGACGAGTCCTATGTCTATGTCGCCGCGCGAGTTTGGGAGCCGGAAGGCCCCGACGGCTGGGTCTCGAACGAGATGCGTCGTGACTCCAACCAGCTCCGGCAGAACGACAATTTCGGTGTCTTCCTGGACACCTTCTACGACCGGCGCAACGCGCTGGCGTTCTACGTCACGCCGATCGGCGGGTTCGCGGACTTCCAGATCACGAACGAGGGCAATCCGAACTTCGACTGGAATCCGGTCGCGCAGATCCGCACCGCCCGCTTCGACGGCGGCTGGTCGCTGGAGATGGCGATCCCCTTCAAGTCGCTCCGCTACAGGCCAGGCCGCGACCAGGTGTGGGGAATCCAGATCAGGCGATCGGTGCTGAAGCGGAACGAGTGGAATCACCTGACACACGTCCCCTTCTCCGCCGCGGGTGACGGTTCGATGGCGGTCTTCCGAGTCTCGATGTACGGCACCCTCGTCGGCATCGAGGCGCCGCCGCTGGGGAGCAACATCGAGCTGAAGCCGTATGTCAGCTCCGGCGTGCAGACCGACATGACCACTGCAGTCCCAACGAGGAACGACGGCAGCTTCGATGCGGGTTTCGACGCGAAGTGGGCGCTCACGCAGAACCTGACGGCGGACGTCACGGTCAACACCGACTTCGCTCAGGTGGAGGTCGACGAGCAGCAGGTGAACCTCACCCGCTTCAGCCTGACCTTTCCCGAGAAGCGTGAGTTCTTCCTCGAGGGGCGCGGCATCTACAACTTCGGATCCGGCGGGATCAGCGGCGGCGGCGGCGGCGGCGGCGGCTTCGGCGGTGGCGCGGCCCCGACGCTCTTCTACAGCCGGCGCATCGGGCTCGAGGGCGGGGAGCCGGTGCAGGTTCTCGGCGGCGGCCGCCTGACTGGAAAGGTCGGCTCGTTCGAGGTGGGCGCGCTGACCATGCAGACCGACGACGCGCCGGCGATCGGTGCCGAGTCGACGAACTTCAGCGTCGTCCGACTCCGCCGCGACCTCTTCTCGCGGAGCACCGTCGGAGTTCTGCTCCAGAACCGCTCGAACTCGGTGGTCGCCGAGAGCGGCTCGAACCGGGCGTGGGGCGTCGACGGCTCCTTCGGGATCACCGACGAGATGAGCCTCCTCACCTACTACGCGCAGAGCCATACGCCCGGCCTCGTGGGCAACGACAGGAGCTACCGCGGACGGTTCTCGTACGACTCCGACCGGTACGGCGCGAGCGTGGAGCACCTCGTCGTCGGCAACGACTTCAACCCGGAGATCGGGCTCGTACGTCGCCGCGACTTCCAGCAGTCGGCACTCTCCGCACGCGTCAGCCGCCGCCCGGCCTCGATCGACTGGATCCGGCAGCTGACCCTCGACGGTAGCTTCGATTATCTCGAGAGCGACCGCTTCGGGTTCCTGGAAAGCCGCGGCCGCGGCGGGAGCTTCCAGATCGCCCTCGAGAACGGCGACGGCTTCACCGCCAGCGCGAACGACAACCGTGAGTACCTGGACGCGAACGAGAACATCTCCGGGTTCCTCATCCCCGCCGGGCAGTACGACTTCCAGGATTACCAGCTCAGCTACCGGTTCGGCTCACAGCGCCCGTATCAGGGCAACGTCCGCGTGCTGTGGGGCGGCTACTTCTCGGGCGAGCGCCTCTCCTTCGGGCTGAACCAGGGTCGTGCGGAGCTCACGCCCCAACTCTCGCTCGAGCCGAGCCTCGAGTTCAACTGGATCGACCTGCCGCAGTCCGGCGAGATGGTCCGCTACGACGCCCATGTCGTGCGCACCCGTGCGACCTACACCTTCACGCCCCGGGCCTACGTCAGCGGCCTCGTCCAGTACAGCACCGGGAGCGACAGCTTCAGCGGAAACTTCCGCCTCCGCTGGGAATGGGCACCCGGCAGCGAGCTCTTCATCGTCTACACCGAGGACCGCAACACCGACGTGCTCGAGCGCTGGTCCGATCTCTCGAACCGCGGGCTGGTGCTGAAGTTGACGAGATTGTTTCAGTTGTAACGGGGGTCAGGGGTCAGGGGTCAGGGGTCAGTCATCGTCAGTCCTCAAGACGAAGGGCCTGGTCGCCACGCCACGAGCCGGGCCCAAGGCCTCTTCGTCATCCCGCGTTACCGCCCTGACCGAAGACCGCTTCCCGCTCCAATTCCACCAATTCAAAACGCAAAATTCAAAATTCTCCAACTAAAAACTCAAAACCAAAAACTAAAAACTCCCCCTCCCACCCCTTCCCTCCCGCACCACGTCCCCCAGGAGCCGCAGCCACCGGTCGAGCTGCGTGAAGATGAGGAAGTGGTCGTGCGCTCGGCGGCGGGCGGAGCGGCCCCATGAGTCCCGGTCGTGGGGGGTGGCGAGCATCCGGTCGAGTGTGTGGGCGAGCTGCTCGGGATCCTCGGGATCGTCGATGAGGCACCCGTCGAGGCCGTCCCGGATCTGCTGCCGCGGACCGACGGCCTTCCGGTTGGAGAGGACCGGCACCCCCTTCCACATCGCCTCCGTAACCGTCAGCCCGAAGCCCTCCCGGATCGAGTTCTGAACGACGATGGAGCTGGTGCGCTGGATGGCGTTGATCATGAGCGCGTTCTCGTCGCGTGACTTCATCGGCAGGGCGATCAGCGCGAGGTCGCGCTGCGTGAGCGGGTCCAGCTCGGTATAGCGAGCGATCAGCTCCTCGATGACCTCCACACCCTCCGGGTCGTCCGCGATCGACGCGGGGTCGGGCCCACCGAGGACGAGCCTCACCAGCTCGATGCGTCGTCGGTGGATCGGGTCGAGCGATTCGACGGCGGGCAGGGTCGACTTGAGCAGCGCGAAGGCCTCCATCAGCGGTGCGAATCCCTTGAGGCGGTCCCAGCGCGATATCTGTGTTATGATCGGGCGGTGGATGAGCCCGACATCCTCCGCCATGTTGGCCGGCGCGAACTCTCCGTTCGGCAGCAGCCGCTGCGCGACGCTCGAGAACGGTGGCGTCAACACGGGGCCGGGGTTCACCGAGAGCGCACCGTTCGCCAGGATTCCGGCGATCTTGTGGACGGAGATCTCCCGGTTCTTGTTGGTCAGCGGGTCGAGAGCCGGGTAGACGATGGAGCTACGGTTCGAAAGATAGTCGGGTATGTACTCGGGCGCGGAGAAGATCGCCCGCTCATACGGCTCGGCGTAGGGACGAAGGAAGTTCCAGACGGAGCGGGTCTGGGCGTTCATCTCGTCGACGCCGATATGGCATCGCCAGAGGCAGTGCGTCTTCATTTCCTGGCAGAGGAGCGACGCGAGGGGCATCGGCTGGGGGTCGTGGACGGCGAGGATGTCGCCGGGCCGCATCCAGCCCCGCATCACCTCCGCGTTTTCTCGGTTTACGGCTTCGAGGACCTCGCGGTCCCCGGGCGCCAGCTCCGGGTCGCCCTCTCCATGTATCAGGTTGTGCAGCCGCTTCGTCAGGTCGAAGAACGCCGGCCTGTCGCTTTCGATGACGACCCACTCCGTGGCGAGGCCGAGGTCGCGCAGGAGGGCGACCATCGTCGGCAGCATCTCCGCGACTCCCCCGCCCTGCTCCGTCGAATTGACCATCCAGAGGGTGCGACCCGCGAGCCGCGGCACGATCTGGCGCGCTTCCGCCCGGAGCTGTGCGACGCCGGGCGCCAGCGGGGCATACTCCTCGTAGTCGTCGAGCGTGACGGCGGGGATCTCTACTCTATAGGCCATGGGTCGAGCTGCTGTGGGTTTCCGGCGGATTCGGTCGACGGGAAAGGTGCAGTCGAGCCGTCATCCCGAGCGCAGCGGGGGATCTGCACTTTCCGCCGCGGGAGAGGTGCGGATCCCTCGCTGCGCT
>JBBDRR010000188.1:0-22505 GCA_040905395.1 Gemmatimonadota bacterium | reverse complement strand
CCTGATCGAGGAAGTCGCTCCGGCCGCACTCCGCGACAGGCTCCACGCGCTCTAGAATGATATTCTTTCGCGGCTTCGCCGCCCTTTTGCTCTTCGCCGCGTTCGGCTGGTGCCTCGCCCTGCTGACGATCTACACCTTCGGGCGGCAGGATGAAGCGCGGGCCGCCGACGCGATCGTCGTCCTCGGTGCCGCGCAGTACGACGGCCGCCCCTCACCGGTACTCAGGGCACGCCTGGATCACGCGCTGCAGCTCCACGGCCGCGGCTACGCGGACCACCTGATCCTCACCGGCGGCGTCGGTGTCGGCGATACCGTCAGCGAGGCGGAGGTGGGTCGCAGATACGCGATGAAGGAAGGCGTTGCCTCCGAGCGGATTCTCATCGAGGGGGGTGGCCTGAGCTCCGGCGAGTCTATGAAGGCGGTTTCGAACCTCATGGAGGAGAACGGTCTCTCGAGCGCCATCCTCGTGAGCGATCCCTTCCATATGCTGCGCTTGCGCTTCATCGCTGCACGTCATGGCATCCGCGCCTACAGCTCTCCTACCCGGACGAGTCCCATCAGCCTTCGTGCCGCCGAGGAATGGCGACACGTCCTTCGCGAAAGTCTCATCCTTCCCAGTCTGCTTCTCGGTGATCGAGCATCCGCGGTGGACCCTTCCCGTATGCGTTTCGAGTGACCGGGCGAAGATCGTTCGGATCGGACGCTGGGACAGATATTGCAGATCGACCCGGCCGTGCTATACTCCGGCGCCGTGTCCACTCCGTCCTCCTTCTCTGTCCGCGAACGTGATGCGATTTCCTATCGAGCGGTACGAACTCGACAACGGGCTGCGTATCGTTCTTTCAGAAGACCGCTCCCAACCCGTGGTCGCCGTCAACCTCTGGTACGATGTCGGCAGCCGAAACGAACGGGTAGGACGCACGGGATTCGCTCACCTCTTCGAGCACATGATGTTTCAGGGCTCGGAGAACGTGCCCGACACGCAGCACATCGCCCACGTCGAGCGCGTCGGCGGTTCGATGAACGGCTCGACCTGGCTGGACAGGACGAACTACTTCGAGACCGTTCCGTCCAATCGCCTCGAACTGGCCCTCTGGCTCGAGTCCGACCGGATGGGGTTCCTCCTGCCGGCGATGACGCAGGAGAAGCTGGACAACCAGCGTGACGTGGTAAAGAACGAGCGGCGTTGGCGCGTCGACAACCAGCCATATGGAGACTGGGACGAGCGCATCCAGGCGATGGTCTATCCTCCCGATCATCCGTACCATCACTCCGTCATCGGCAGCATGGAAGATCTCGATGCCGCCACGCTCGACGACGTCAAGGAGTTCTTCCGAACGTACTACGCCCCCAATAACGCCGTGCTCACGATCTGCGGCGACTTCGACCGGGCGAACGCCCTGGCGCTTATCGAGAGGTACTTCGGCGGTATTCCGCGGGGCCCCGAACCGCCGGCCTTGCCGGGCCGTCCACAGATTCAGTCGAAGTTGGACCGTCCGGTGGAGGCGACGGTCGAGGCCGATGTGGGCCTGGCCCGGATCTATCTCGCGTTCCGCACGCCTCCTTACGGTGACGATCGATTCTACGCCGCCGACGTGGCAGCTCACGTGCTCACCAGCGGGAAGTCGTCCCGACTCTACGACGCTCTCGTCCGGGAACAACGCCTGGCGCAGAGCGTCGTCGGTTTCGCCTTCCCCATCGTAACCGGTGCATCCATGGTGGTGCTCTGGGCGACAGCCAACCCGGGCATCCCGCTGGAGCGCCTCGAATCTGCCGTCTGGAAGGAACTGGACCTCGTCCGCTCGGGGAACTGCACCGTCGACGAGGTCGATCGTGTTCTGACGGGTGTTGAAGCTCGTCAGGTGATCGGCCTGCAGAAGGTGAGTGAACGAGCCGATCAGTTGTCGATGCTCACGACCCTTTTCGACGATCCGGAGCTGATCAACACGGAGCTCGATCGGTACCGGGCCGTCGGCGTGAAGGAGGTGACGCGGTTCGCCGAGGAGTACCTTACCCCGGAGAACGTAGCCGTGCTTCGCTATCTGCCCCGCGCCGCCAGCGAGGAGGCGGCATGAGCACGACGCTCGTCGACCGATCTACCGTTCCCGGGCCCGGCCCGCTGCGGCCATTCAGCTTCCCGCCGATCGATCACCTCACGCTCACCAACGGTCTTCCCGTCCTCTACGCGCGCACTGACGGCGTCCCGGTGGTGACGTTCAGCCTGCTGATCCCCGCAGGGGGAATTCGCGAACAACGCGAGGATGCCGGGCTGGCAACGTTGACGGGGTCGCTCCTGGAGTCGGGTACTCTGCGACTCGACGCACCGACGATCGCGCAACGGCTCGAGAAGCTCGGGGTGCGGGTGCACGTCGGCAGCTCCTGGGAGGTTTCGCATGTCGACTTCACCGCTCTGGCTGACCGAGCCGCCGCCGCGGCCGAGCTGATAGCGGAGCTGGTGCGCGAGCCGAGCTTCCCCGCCGGGGAGGTCGAACGGCTCCGGAACGAGCAGCTCGCTTCCATCGTGCAACGCCGCGCCGAGCCGCGGGGGCTCGCGAACGAGGCGGCCGCACGCTTCATCTTCTCCGAGGATACTCCCTTCTCGCGTCCGCTGACCGGCACTGCACGGACGGTTTCGGCGCTGGACCGCGACGAGATCGCTTCATTCCATGCCCGGAACTTCACTCCGCAGGGGGCCGCGCTCGTCGTCGCGGGGAATGCGGATCCGGCAACCGTGCGGGATATCGCCGAGAGCTCCTTCGGAAGCTGGTCGGGGGGAGAACCCGAATCCGCAGCGGGGCCCGTGTTCCCCCGGACGGACGGTCCCCAGGTCGTCGTCGTGGAGCGGCCAGGCGCCGTGCAATCCGAGATCAGGGTGGGCCACATCGGCGTGCCTCGAAAGGTACCGGACTACTTCCAGATCCTCGTCATGAACACGATTCTGGGCGGCGCCTTCTCGTCACGCCTTAACCTCAATCTGCGGGAGAGGCACGGCTTCACCTACGGCGTGAGCTCCGGCTTCGTGATGAGACGCAAGCCTGGCCCCTTCATCGTCTCGACCGCCGTCCAGACGGAAGTCACCGGACGCGCCGTCTCCGAGATCCTGTTCGAGCTGCGACGAATCCGCGAGGGGGATGTGACCGATGCCGAGCTCTCCGACGCGAGGCAGTACGTCGCGGGCACCTTCCCGCTTCGTCTCCAGACGACCGACGGCGTCGCGTCCAGGCTTGCCGAGCTCGCGATCTACGACCTTCCCGACAGCTACCTGGCCGACTTCGCCGAACGCATTCTCGCGGTTTCGGCGGACGAGGTCGTGACAGCGGCGCGACAGCATGTCGAGCCCGACCGCCTCACGGTTCTCGTGGTGGGAGATCCGGAACATGTCCGCCCGCAGCTCGAGGCGCTCGGAATCGGGCAGACCGTCTCCATCCGACCGGAAGAGATGGAGTGAGGAGAGGCCGGGTGGGAGACGAACTCCACGAAGCGCTCGAGCCGATCGACTCGAGGGTGGTGCACCAGGGACGGATCGTCCGCCTCAGCATCGATACCGTCCGCTATCCCGACGGTTCGACAGGTGAGCTGGAGATGGTCCGGCATTCTGGCGCTGCCGCCATCCTTCCCGTACTCGATACGCTGCCGGACCCGGATCCCCGCATCGTTCTCGTACGCCAGTTCCGCTACGCCGCCGGCGGCTTTCTCTATGAGGTCCCCGCAGGGCGGCCGGACCGCGTAGGTGAGCCGTGGGAGGAATGCGCACGGCGCGAGCTGCAGGAGGAAACCGGCTACTCAGCCGCTACCCTCCGACCCCTAACCTCCATCCTCACGACCCCCGGATTCACCGACGAGAAGATTCACCTCTTCCTCGCGACCGACCTCACGGCGGGTGAAACCGGTTTCGACGACGACGAGTTCATGGAGTGCGTGACGCTTCGCTATTCCGAAGCCTTGGAGCTGGTGAGCTCTGGCCGGATAAGCGACGCCAAGACGATCTGTACTCTCCTCGTCGCCCGTGACCTCCTGGGTGGGGGTGACGGCGACCCGCCTCGCCCGCTGCCTCACTGACCCATCCAGGGGCCCCCGTCCGTCCTCATTCATGGACAGATCGACGGCCGCCAGACGCACACGATATCGCATAACCCATTGGTATAAATACGGTTATATAAATAGTAACAGCGGGTCCGAAACGTGCCCCCTGGGCGGGTGCAACCTTCCCGAGGTTGTCCGCCGCCCGGCGGATCTTCCTACGCTCTCAGGAGCGACTCATGGTTCAGTCGAACAGTGCCCGCAAATTCGGCGTAGAGCCGGAGACGAAGCAAGGTGGTCTGCAGGAGCTCGATGACAGTGGTCTGGTCGCCGCGTTCCTCGACGGCAATAAGCAGGCGTTCACCGAGCTCGTCGAACGATATCACACGCGCCTGTTGAACTTCGTGTACCGGACGACAGGCGACCGCGAGCGGTCGGAGGACCTCGTACAGGAAACGTTCATCCGCGTGTATCGCCACCTGCATCGGTTCGACCAGTCGAAGAAGTTCTCGACATGGGCGTACACGATCGCGTCGAACCTGGCGAAGAACGAGCTCCGCAACCGTTCGCGCAACCCGCTCGTGCTCTTCCAGACGATCATGAAGAGCTGGGATACAGACGACCGGCAGCTCGAGTGGGAGGACAACACCTACCGTCCGGACGACCTGTTCCGCAAGCGCCACCTTCGGCAGCTCGTCGAGACGGCGGTGGACGAACTTCCGGAGCACCATCGCACGGTATTCATCCTCCGTGAGATGGAAGGGAAGACCTACGAGGAGATCGCCGAGATCACCGGCTGCAATCTCGGAACGGTCAAGAGTCGGCTGAACCGGGCGCGGAATAGCTTTGCCGTACTGATCGAGCCTCTTCTCGCCTGAACAGGGTCACGGAACCTTGACCGCCGCTCGCCTGTAGAAGAAACCGCTATGGGGCCTGCGCGACCGCAGGCTCGGATTTTGGCTCTTTCTGCGGGCGTGCGATGTTCAACTGCTCGGATTTCCTTCGGGATTATTCCGATTACCGCGATGGCGTGACGGATCCTGCCCACGTCACCGCGATGAAGGCGCATCTTGCCGGCTGTCTCAGCTGCGCACGTTACGATCGAGTCGTCAGCCAGGGAGTCAGCGAGCTGAAGTCAGCGCCCCGAATCGCACCGTCGGAGGATTTCCTGCCTCGCCTGCAGCATCGTCTCTACCATCTTCAAGACGAGTCCGCTTGGTGGTCGCGTCCTGACACTTCGGGTACGCCGGTCGGTCTGGCGCTCGTGCTGGTTTTCCTGATCGGCGTTGCCGCCTGGATTCCGACCCTGGATTCGGAGACCCCGGTGGTTCATCTTTCCCCGGTGCTGGCCACCGCGCCGGCGCCGCATGCCGACCTCCATACGCTCTTCCGCAGCGGGCCCCTTCTGCCGACCCGCTATTCGGCCGGGCCCGCTTACGCTCCTCCGGCCAATACCGTATTGTTCCGGCACACTCGGCTCGGGTCGAACGCGGCGTATCAGACCGTGGCCCGTATTCGTTGACACGGCCGGTAGAGAATCTCCTCCCGGCCTGCCCCCCACGGCATGCCTCAGCTCAACATCTCCAAGCTCCTTCGCCGGCTGGCCGAGCGACCGGCCTCCGCCGCCGTCTTTCTGCACGGCGACGAGGAGTATCTGCGCGAGGAGGCGATCCAGCGAGCGCTCGAGCTCCTGCTCGACCCGTCGACGCGCGACTTCAACCTCGACCAGCTTCGCGGTAGCGAGACTTCTCCGGAGGCGCTCGCCTCCATGCTCGCGACTCCACCGATGATGGCGGACTACCGGATCGTGGTGGTCCGCGATGCGCAGGGTCTGACCCCGAAGGCGCGGGAGGCTGTCGAAGAGGCGGTCGCGCGCCAGGTGCCGGGCGTGATCCTGCTGCTCAGCGCGACGATTCCCGGCGGAAGCAAGGCGAAGTTCTATGGGGCTCTGAAGAAGGAGGCTCTCTCCGTCGAGTTCGTGGCCGTCGATCCGATGGAGCTGCCCGGCTGGCTGATAGAGCGTGCCGCCGAGGTACACGAGGTGGAGATCGAGCTCGAGGCCGCGCGGGCACTCTCGGCTGCCATCGGCTCGCAGCTCGGCGTGCTGTCCACGGAGCTGGAGAAGGCGGTCTCCTATATCGGTGACCGAAAGACGATCACTCTCGACGATGTGAAGGCCGTCGGCGGTTACATCCCACGGGTCGACCGGTGGGCCTGGTTCGATTCCGTCGGGGATCGCCGCTTCGAGGAAGCGCTCGGCGATCTTCCGGAACTTCTCGATACCGGGGAGAACGGTGTCGGCCTCGTGATCGGGATCGGGAGCCATCTGCTCAAGATCGGCCTGCTTGCCAGCGGAGGAAGAGCCGCGTTGGAGCGGCATCTCCGGCCGAATCAGCGCTGGCTCGCCAATCGGCTTCAGTCGCAGGCGCGGAAATGGACGGTCGAGCAGATCGACGGCGCCATGGAGGAGTTGCTCAGGAGCGACCGCCTGCTCAAGAGCGCCTCGATGACTGATCGTCAGGCGATCGAGGAGCTGCTGCTTCGACTCGCACTCGCTGAATCTCCGAGTCGTGGCGCGGAACGCCGGCTCGCGCGAGCGGGCTGAGACCGGGTTGACCTCCTTCGCGCACGTCGCCTGTTTTCGACCGCTTCCAGGATCCGGTCGTAGCGACGCTCCCGGACCAACGAAGCCCTCGCCATTCCCTGAGTGATGTCCTCCTCAGACACACCCCTCATGCAGCAATGGCGCGAGATCAAGGCGCGCCACCCCGATTCGCTCGTCCTGTTCAGGGTCGGCGACTTCTACGAGCTCTTCTTCGAGGATGCCGAAGAAGGATCTCGCCTTCTCGAGATCACGCTCACTTCCAGGAACAACGGCAGCTCGCGCGCGCCGCTCGCGGGGATCCCAGTCCACTCGCTGGACGGCTACCTCCAGCGCCTCGTGCGCCTCGGCCGGCGGGTGGCGATCTGCGAGCAGGTCGAGGACCCCGCGGCCGCGAAGGGCATCGTTCGCCGGGAGGTGGTCGAAACGATCTCGCCCGGGACCGCTCTCAGTGACGCACTCCTCGACGCCCGACGAAACAACTTCATCGTCGCGGTCGCCGGCGATCCGGCGGAGGGCGGAACTGTCGGCATTGCCGCAGCCGACCTTTCGACCGGAGACCTCAGGGTGCAGACGGCGTCCTGGTCCGCGCTCGGCGACCGGCTCGGCCAGATCGAACCGGCCGAGCTGCTCCTCCCACGTTCCTGGGAGTTCATCGACGCCTCGGGCCTCGACGCGGGGGTGGTGACGTACCGCGGGGATTGGAGCTTCGAATCCGCCCACGGCCGCGATGAGCTCCGACGTCATTATGCGGTGCACAACCTCGACGGCTTCGGCCTGCCTGACGATCCCGCTTTGCTGGGTGCTACCGGCGCCCTCGTCTCTTACCTGGCTGAAACGCAGCCGCGGGTCTGCGAAGCGCTCCGTGCGCCGCGCTACGTCGTCGAGGGCGAGCAGATGGCGCTGGACGAGATGACCCGGCGCAATCTGGAGCTCGTCGAGCCGCTCTCCGGCGGGCCGGACGGACGTACGCTGCTGCAAGTGCTCGATCACGCACTGACGCCCATGGGCGGGCGGCTGCTGCGGCGCTGGCTCCTGGCCCCGCTCGTACGCACCGAGGCGATCAGCGCGCGACAGAGCGCCGTCTCCGACTTCGTGGACGACCCCGAGCTTCGCCGTGCCATTCGGATGAAGCTGAAGGAGGTCCGAGACCTCGAACGACTGGCCGTGAAGATCGCATCGGGCCGCTGCACGCCGCGGGACTTGATCGCCGTCGGCTCCTCACTCGAGCCCGTCCCGAAGCTCGCCGATCTCCTTGCAGGGGTCCGGGCCGACCTCCTGTCTCTGCACCGGGAGGCGCTCGACCCGCTTACGGAGCTGCGATCGCTCGTCGCGACTGCCCTCGCCGACGACGCCCCCGCGGTATTCGCCGACGGCGGGGTGATCAGAGAGGGGTACGATGACCAGCTGGACGAGCTCCGATCCGTCCGCGACGGTGCCGTCGACTGGATCGCTCAGCTCCAGGTCCGCGAACGGGAACGGACGGGAATCACCTCGCTCAAGGTCGGTTTCAACAAGGTGTTCGGCTATTACCTGGAGGTCACCCGCAGCAACCTCGACCGGGTGCCGGAAGACTTCCAGCGTCGCCAGACGCTCGCGAACGCCGAGCGCTACGTCACTCCGGAGCTGAAGGAGTGGGAGGAGAAGGTGCTGGGCGCGGAGGAGCGCCTCCTGACGCTGGAGGCGCGCCTGTTCGAGGAGGTCCGTCGTAAGGCCGCCAGCTTTACCGAACGTCTCCAGCGGCTCGCCGAGCACGTGGCGGCGATCGACGTGCTGGCTTCCTTCGCGGAGCTCGCCGTTCGCTCCGAATACGTGAAGCCGGCAGTGGATGACGGGTACGAAGTGGAGATCCGTGGCGGACGCCATCCGGTCGTGGAGACCATGATGCCGCGCGAGGAGTTCATCCCCAACGATATCGTGCTCGGGGAGACGGCGCGTATCGTGATCCTGACCGGACCCAACATGGCCGGAAAATCGACCGTCCTCCGTCAGATCGGGCTGATCGTCCTCCTCGCCCAGGTCGGCAGCTTCGTTCCCGCGCGAGCGGCCCGGATCGGAATCGCAGACCGGATCTTCACGCGGGTCGGGGCTTCCGACAACCTCGTCCGCGGCCGCTCTACCTTCATGGTGGAGATGACGGAGACTGCCGCGATCCTGAACGGCGCGTCCGATCGGTCGCTGGTGCTGCTCGACGAGATCGGCCGTGGCACCTCTACGTGGGATGGGCTCAGTGTGGCCACTGCAGTCACCGAGTACCTTCACGACCGGCTCCGGGCGAAGACGGTCTTCGCCACACACTACCACGAGCTGACGGAGCTTGCGAAGCGGCTCGACGGAGTCGCCAATTACAGCGTCGCGGTGAAGGAGGAGGGGGAATCGATCGTCTTCCTGCGTTCCCTCGTGAAGGGAGGTGCCGACCGCTCCTATGGTGTCGAGGTGGCGCGTCTCGCCGGACTCCCTCCGGAGGTGACGAAGCGCGCCCGCGAGTTGCTCGCCGAGCTGGAGAGGGAAGGCGGGGCGAGGTCGCGGAGCCGACCGAGAAGCCCTTCGTCGGACGTCGACCCCAGCCAGCTCGGTCTATTTCCTGCCCGCCCTCATCCATTGCTCGCTAGATTGGGCGAGCTGGAGGTGGAGCGAATGACGCCTCTCGAAGCGTTGAACATGCTCGCCGAGCTGGTCCAGCAGGCCAGGTCCTGAGTGAACCCGATGAAATTCGATGAGAATTAGACGAAGGACCCTGCTCCCGCTGATGCTGCTCGGCCTGGCCGGGTGCGCAGAAGCAGAGCCGGAGATACCGCCGCGGCAGCTCTCCGAGTCGGCGTTCCACTACCCCGAGGAGCTCTGGGACGCCGGGATCGAGGGGGAAACGGTCCTCGAGATCCACGTCTCGGAAGTCGGCGCCGTGGACTCGGCTCGCGTCGAGACTTCGAGCGGATATGCCGAGTTCGACTCGGCCGCGGTCGCGGGAGCCCGCGAGCTACGCTTCGAGCCGGCTCGACGCGGCGCCGATAGCCTGGCGGTACGCGTGCTCCTCCCGGTTCAGTTCCACCTTCCGCAATCGGATTCTGCCGGCGTAGCCTCGGCCGCCGGAGATCTCTGATGTCCCGTCACGAGCGTCCCTACGGCGGTGTCCTGGATGTCATCGGCTGGACACCGCTCATCCGCCTCAGACGGGTCGCCGCAGGGACCCGCACGCCGGTCTACGGCAAGGCCGAGTTCATGAACCCCGGCGGCTCGGTCAAGGATCGTATCGGTCCGGCGATCATCGAGGCGGCCGAGAGGGAAGGGCATCTGCGCCGGGGAGGCACGATCGTCGAGGGCACCAGCGGCAACACCGGGGTCGGCCTCGCCCTCGCAGCCGCCGACAAGGGCTATCGTTGCATCTTCACCATCTCCGACAAGATGAGCCAGGAGAAGGTGCGGCTTCTGAAAGCCTTTGGAGCGGAGGTCATCGTCACACCCGCCGCCGTCCCGCCGGACCATCCCGACAACTATGTGGAGACCGCGAAACGTATCGCCCGCGAAACTCCGAATGCCATCCTCGCCGACCAGTTCTACAACCAGGCCAATCCCGAGGCGCACTACCGGACGACCGGTCCGGAGATCTGGGAACAGACCGAAGGCCGCGTGACCCACTTCGTGGCGGCGGCGGGAACCGGCGGCACCATCACCGGCGTCGGGCGCTACCTGAAGGAGCGGAAACCCGACGTTCGCATCGTCGGAGGCGACCCGGTGGGCTCGATGCTGAAGGAATTTGCCGAAACCGGCACGAAGACGGAGTCGGCCCCCTACAAGGTCGAGGGAATCGGACAGGACAAGGTGCCGGGGACCCTCGATCTCGACGTCGTCGACGAGTGGCGCTCCGTAGACGACCGCAGCTCGTTCGCCATGGCGCGGCGTCTCACCCGCGAGGATGGTCTGTTCGTCGGTGGCTCGAGCGGACTGATTGTCCACGTCGGCCTCGAGATCGCTCACGAGATCGACGATCCCGACGCCTGCATCGTGTGCGTCCTCTGCGACACCGGTGAGCGGTATCTAACCAAGCTCTACAATGACGAGTGGATGCGGGAGAACCGGCTCATCGAACCAGCGCGCGTGAGCGCAGCCTCGATGATCGGAACCAAAGTCGACGGGGCGCCGACGGAGCTCGTTTTCGTCGAGCCCTCCACACCCGTGCGGAAGGCACTCGGCTTCATCACGGAGCACAACATCTCACAGCTGCCGGTGATCAGCGAAGGCGACTGCGTCGGCCATATCGCGGAGGCGACCCTCATGGCGAGGGTCCTCGAAAATCCGACGGTGCTCGACCTGCCCGTGCAGGAGTTGATGGACGCTCCCCTGCCGGTCGTCGACTCTCATGCCGATCTGCCGGCCATCACCGGTCTTCTCACGAGGCAGAACCCCGCCGTTCTCGTCAGGCGCGACGGTGCCATCGGCGGCATCATCACCCGGTTCGACGTCATACGCTACGTGACCGGCTGATCCTCCGTGTCCCCCTCGATATCGCGCCGGGCCCTGCGCACCAGCTCCAGCTTCTCCGGCCACGGCAGGAACGCACCCTCGAACGACATCACCGCAAGCGAGCAGAGCTCCGCCCAGCTGAAGCCGAGACGCTGGCGCGCCTTCCAGTATTCCGCGATGACCGTGGTGCCGCTGATCAATCGATTGTCGGTGTTCAGACTCAACACCAGGCCGGCGTTGAAGTACAATCTCAGCGGATGATCGTCAACGCCTTTCGCGGCACCGGTTTGAACATTCGAGGTCAGACATATTTCGAGTGGGACGCGGAAGTCCCTCACGTAGTCGAGCAGCTCGGGATCCTCGTAGAGACGAGTGCCATGCCCGATCCGGTGGGCACCACAGATGTGTAGCGCCTGCCGGATGGAGGCAGCGCCGAACGCCTCCCCCGCGTGGACCGTCACCCCGAGGTTTCCGGCACGGGCTACGGCGAATGCGGCGGCGTGTGCCTTCGGCGGGTTGTCGGCTTCGGCGCCGGCCAGATCGAACCCGACGACCCCACGGCCCCGGTAGGCGACCGCCAGCTCGGCGAGCTGCTCCGAGGTCCGCGTGTCCATATTGCGGATCGCGCAGATGATGAGGTTCAGCCGGATGCCGAACTCTCGTTCGGCGCGCCGGACGCCGCGAAGCGGGGCCTCGACAGCTTCCTCGAGGAACAGGCTGCGGCGCGTATGGAGTACGGGGGAGTATCGGATCTCCGCGTAAATGACCCCCTCCTTCGTCAGGTCCTCGCCGAGCTCGTAGGCAATGCGTTCGAGCGCTTCGGCCGACTGCATCACCGAGAGGGTGATCTCGAAGAGCGCCAGATACCGTACGAGGCTCTCGCCCGTGCCTGCCCGCATGAATCTGGCGAGGCCTCTGGAATCGTCGGTGGGCAGTGTGACGCCGGAGGCGCGGGCGAGGTCGAGCAGGGTATCGGGGCGGAGGGATCCGTCGAGGTGCACGTGCAGTTCGGCCTTGGGAAGCCGCCGTAGCCGCCGCCGCACGTGGTCGTCCGGACGTTCATCTCCCGCGAGCGGGGTCACCGGGACAGCTCCGGTCCGCACAGCTCTGGTCCAGGAAGTCGCCCGGCTGTCGCCCGCATCACCATTCCAGCCTGTGGGCTTCGTCGCGGGAAAGCTTGATCTTGTGACTCTTCGCATACGTCAGCGCCGGTTTCTCGAAGAGCTTGATCAGAAGCAGTCCCGCCGCGAATCCACCCACGTGAGCCCAGACGGCTACTCCGCCCTGCTCGCCCATCTCCGGACCGAAGGTCACGACGCCCATCGCGAGCTGGATGAAGAACCAGTAGCCAAGAAGGACGACCGCTGGAAGTCGGAGGAAGAAGAAGGGCGGGACCCAGGTGTGCACCCGCACTCGTGGGTACAAGAGAATGTACGCACCCATGATACCGCTGATCGCGCCGCTCGCACCCACCGCGGGCACCGAGCTGGTCGGTGAGAGGATGATGTGGGCTGCGGCCGCCAGGATCCCGCACGCCAGGTAGAACCCGACAAAACGCAAGTGGCCCATCGAGTCTTCGATGTTGTTTCCGAAGACCCACAAGAACACCATGTTGCCGAGGAGGTGTTCCCAGCTGCCATGCATGAACATCGAGGTGAAGACGGCCTGCCAGCTCAGACCCTGGACTTCGCATTCTCCCGTGACCTGACACGGGACTACTCCGTACTCCGTCACGGAGCCCATCAGCGCCCCCGGTTCGCCAGCTCCCTGGACCATCACCCAGACCAGCACATTGAGTCCGAGAATCAGCACCGTGAGATAGGGAATGATCTCTGTCGGGTTCTCGTCGTTGAGCGGGATCACGTTGTCTCTCTCCGTCGGATACAGGCGCACGGCACGGGAAGGAGCCTACACTCGCAAGAAGTGTATCGGCGGGTGTCGTCCCGGCGCAGGGTTCCCCGCGGGCCGGTTTTGCCAATCATCAGCGAGATCAATAGTTTACCGGCGCCACGAGCCGTCTGTGGAGCTCGCGAACAGGAATCCCCGAAGCCGTGTGAGTTTCATCTGGTGCGAGGTCTGATCTACCTGGGCGGGGCGCTCATCGTGCTGAGCGGCGCTCCTCTCGCCGGACAGGTACAGCCCGCCGAGCCGGCGGTAGGCGTGGAAGCCGAGGGCCCATCCGTATCTCCACGGGGGGCCTTTCTGCGCTCCCTGGTGCTGCCCGGCTGGGGTCAGGCGTATGTCGGTGCGCACGGCAGGGGCGCGCTGTACTTCACCATGGCGACCGGAACCATCTGGATGACGTACGTTGCGAATCGGCAGCTCGGAGACGCTCGTAAGCAGCAGGAATTCCTCCGGGCGGCCGGTGAGGCCGACCTGGAGGAGGACACGGAGTTCGTCGAAGCACGAGCCCGGCACCTGGAAGACGCCGTAGCCCTCTCGCTTTTTCTCATGTTCTTCTCCGGGGCCGATGCGTATGTCGCCGCGTACCTGGCCGACTTCGACGAGCGGATCGGGGTCCGTCGTGGACAGGACGGTTCGCTCCGATTGCAAGCGAACATTCCGCTCGGTACGCTCCGATGAGAGACGAGCGTCCGATCGGCATCTTCGACTCCGGACTCGGCGGCCTCAGCGTCGCTCGTGAGGTTCGCCTGCGCCTCCCGGGCGAGGCGCTTCTGTACCTCGCCGACTCCGCTTACTGTCCCTACGGTGGCCGACCTCTCGACGAGATCCGCGATCGCTCGGTGGCGGTCACCAGGGCGCTCGTGGACGCGGGCGCCAAGCTCGTCGTGGCCGCGTGCAACACCGCCTCCGGGGCAGCCATCGAGTTGCTCCGCGAGACCTTCGACGTGCCGATCGTCGGCCTCGAGCCCGCGGTCAAGCCGGCGGCGAATTCATCCCGGAAGCATCGGATAGCCGTCCTCGCCACCCCCGCGACCCTTCGTACCGATCGCTTCAACAGATTGGTAGACAATCATGGCCCGGGCGTGGATGTCGTCAAAGTGCCCTGTCCAGGATTCGTCGAGCTCGTGGAGGCGGGTGATGTAGACGGCGAAAACGCTCTGAAGGTGATCAGAGAAGTGCTCGATCCCGTCATCCAGGCGGATGTCGACAGGGTCGTTCTCGGGTGCACGCACTACCCGTTTCTTCGCGACTCCGTCTCGGCGGTCCTCGGCGAAGGGGTGGAGATTCTGGATAGCGGAGCGGCCGTGGCGCGTCAGGTCGAGCGGGTCCTGAGGAACAACGACCTGCTCTCCGGCCCGGGCGAGGGCGGGATACGCATATGGACTACGGGCGAGCCCGCCGCCGTCGAGCCGGTCGTCGAGCGGCTCTGGGGCATGGCGATTTCGGTCGGGCGCATCGCGACCTGAACGGCGTCACCGGCCCTTCCAGATTCGCAGCTCAGGCGACTCGCCACGATTCAGAACCAGATAGGTGTAGTGGTTGATCCAGTCCCCCGTATTGACGTAGTAGCGGCCCGGTGTGATCTCTTCGATCTTCGGTGTGTGTGTGTGGCCAGCCAGCACCAGATCGAGGTCCGGGCTCCTCTCCAGCTCCTCGCCGGCCCACCTCTCGAGCAGCTCGGCTCCCAGCGAACTGGTTCCGCCCGCATTCCCGACCTTCCCTTTCGTGGTCGAGACGAAGGAGGCGAGCCCGCTCGCCCAGTCGGGGTGCAGGAGTCGGAACGCACGGACGATGACGGGATTCCTGATGAAGTGTTTGAGCGCTCGATAGCCGAGGTCGCCCTCGCCGACGCCGTCGCCATGAACGACGAGGGCTCGGCGCCCCGCGAGGTCGACCTCGACGCGCTCGGGAAGCAGCTCGATTCCGATTTCATCACGCAGAAAAGCGCCGCCCCACGCATCGTGGTTGCCACCCATGAAGCGGATGCGGACGCCCGCGTCCACGAGGTCGGCCAACGCAGCGAGAACGCGGTAGTGCCGGGATTGGATGACGGTTCGGTATTCGAACCAGAAGTCGAACAGATCGCCGTTGATCAGAAGCTCCGACGCTTCGCTGACAACGGCTTCGAGGAAGCTGCGGAAGGCGCGCTCGGTCTCCGCCGGCACCGCGCCGAGGTGAATGTCGGAGACTACGTACACTGGCGAATCGCTCATTGGAGCGGCAAACTACCGGCCTCGAATGGCATGGACAATAGCGCGTGGAACGATGGGAATGCGCCCCCTGCCTCGTGGCATTCCTCCACCCCCGATCCGGGAAGCGACCGCGGATGACGGTTCCGAAGAGAACCTGGCTCGACTTCCGCGTGAGGTACGCGGAAACCGATCAGATGGGGGTAGTCTACCACGCGAACTACTTCGTGTGGTGCGAGATAGCGCGAACTGAGCTGATCCGCCGCCGGGGCGCGTCCTACGCGGATCTCGAGAAGCAGGGCGTGCTGCTCGCCGTCGCGGACGTGTCGATGCGTTACCGGTCACCGGCCCGTTACGACGAGATGATCCGCGCGGAGACCTGGATCGAGGAGGTTCGCTCCCGAACGGTCACCTTCGGATACGAGATCCTGCGGCTCGACGAGAGCGGGAGCACCCCGCCGCAGAGGCTCGCGACCGCCAGCACGCGACTGATCGCACTGGACGCCGATTCCCGCCCCCGAAAGCTCCCTCCCGACCTGATGCAGGCACTCGCGAATGACTGACCATACGGGCCCCCCGCTTCGAATCCTCGTCGTGGCGCTTCTGCTCTCGTCCGGCTGCTCGGTAGCGGCGCCCGTCCTTGCACCGCCCGAGCCACTTACTGCGAGCGAAGGCCGCGCCGTCGCTGCTCTCATCGCGCTCGAGGACGCGCTGGTGTACGACGCCAACTTGTTCGGTGCCGCGGCCGAATCGTCCTCGCCGGAAGTTCGCGTCCGCGCGGCGCTGGCCGCGGGCCGCATCGGGTCCGACGAAGCCAGACCACTGGTGCGCCGCCTTCTGCTCGATCCGGATAGCGCGGTGGCGGCATCCGCCGCGTTCGCCACGGGGCTCCTCGCGGACAGCGCCGCCACTGCACGGCTCGCTACGCTGATGCACCCGGACACCGCTCGTCGCCGGCCGACCGTAGCGATCGAAGCGGCAATCGCATTGGGTCACATCGGCACCGCCGAAGCCGCGGCCGTGCTGGTCTCGTTCCTCTCCTCCGTCGACCCGCAGACGACCGACCTTCAGCGCGTGGCGGCGGCCGCCCTGGTTGCTGCGTGGAGGGCAGGCGAGCCGTCGATCGAACCGTTCGCCCGATGGGCGGAGTCGCCGGACGGGGAGACCAGATGGAGAGCCGCGTTCGCCCTAGCGCGGAGCCCGGGTGTGGGAGCAGTCGAGGCACTGCTGCGACTTCTTCCGGATCCGTCGCCTGAGGTCCGTGCGAACGCGCTGCGCGGGCTCTCCGCGGCCGCCGTCCAGCGGAGCCTCGTCTCGCCCGACGTGGTCGTGCCGCTACTCGTCGAAGCGCTGGGCACGGATAGCTATCCCGTCCGCATCGAGGCGGCGCGCGCTCTCGGCACCTACCGTTCGCCGCCCGCCCTGTCGGCCATCCGCGGTCTGCTCACCGATTCGAGCTCCCATCTGGCCGTCGTTGCCGCGGAAGCTCTCGGAGCAATGGGCGAGGCCGGTGACTCTGCGATCCCCGATCTCAGCCGTCTGGCGCAGGACCCCGCTGCGCCGCCCTACCTGCGGGCGACGGCGCTCCGGTCTCTGCTGGCGATGGATCCGTCCGCCCGCGTCGCTCTTCTGGCCGACCTTGCCGACGACCCTTCCTGGCGGATCAGGGCTGCCGTCGTCGAGGGCCTGGCCCGTCGCCGGGTCGAAGCGATTCCGGATCTTCAGACGCTCGCGAGAGACAGCGACGCTCGCGTCGCCGCCGGGGCGCTGCAGGCGATCGTCTACTCGCTCGGACCCGATGAGATCGGACAGGCGCGCCCGCTCCTGCTCGAGCAGGTGCGGTCGCCACACGTAGCGGTGCGGATCCCGTCGCTACAGGGACTTGCCTGGCTGAGCGATCCCGCCACTTACCCGACGCTACTCGACGCGTATGACGCTGCGCGGCGCGATGAGGAGCCGGAGGCCGCCGTCGCTGCGATCGACGCAATCGCCGATCTGGGGCTCGCGGGGATGATGACGCCCGAGAGGGCCTTCTTCGCCCGCTTCCCCAGGCCCGAGGCACGAGAGGTTCACCGACGCGCCCTCGTTCGCTTCGGCCAGGCCGCCGAGTCCGCGTGGGGACCTCTGCCCGAGGAAGCATCGCCCGAGATGCGGCTGAGTTACGCTGAGCTCGTCCTCGACTGGATCTCGCCAACGGCCGAGGAGACGATCCTGCCGCGGGTCCGGCTCACCACCGAGCACGGCGTAGTCGACCTCCTGCTCCTGGCCCGTGATGCTCCGCGGACGGTCGCCAACTATCTCGCGCTGGCGGAAGCGCGCTTTTACGACGGGCTCGAATGGGCACGCCTCGTCCCCGACTTCATGATTCAGGGAGGCGACCCCGTGGGGGACACGACCGGTGATCCGGGGTACAGCATCCCGGACGAGCAGAACCGGCACCGGTTCGGCACGGGTAGCGCCGGCATGGCTCTCGCCGGTCCGAACACCGCAGGCAGCCAGTTCTTCTTGACACATTCGCCGCAGCCCCACCTCGACGGAGAATTTACCGTTTTCGGTCAGGTGATATCGGGGCAGGACGTGGTGGAGCGGCTGCTGCCGGGCGATCGGATCGTATCCGTCCGCGAGATCACCGAATCGGACGAGGAATGAGGTACTTCAAAGGGTTTCTCCTGGGCGTGGCGGTCATCGGCTCTTCGGCGGCCTGCGCTTCGGGGCGGCTGGCGGAGCCCGTAGGAGAATCGGCGGCCGACCCGGCGGAGCTCGCGGCCGAGCTCCGCGCCGCGACTATCCCGGCCGCTCCCCTCCAGATGAGCTTCGCCTGGAACCTCGACGAGGGTGGTTCGCGAGTCGGCGGCCGCGGCGTCGTCCGGGTCGAAGCGCCGGAGCGAGCGCGCCTCGACCTCTTCGGCCCCCGGGGGGAGACCTACCTGATGGCGGCACTCGTGGATGGCGAATATCGATTGCCGAGCTCGGCTTCCACGAATGTCGCGCTGCCGTCTCCCGCGCTGCTCTGGTCGGCGATCGGCGTGCTGCAACCACCAGCCGCTGCAGCTCTCGCGAGCGCCACGACAAGCGACGACGGAGCGGAATTACGGTTCGAAACCGAAAGCAGAGAGATCTTCGCCTATACCTTCGCCCGAGGCGTGAATGGCCGTTACGATCTGTCGCGCCTCGAACGCGCCGGTCGGCAGGGGATCATCGAAACCGTCACCATCGAGCGGGGGACGGACGGCGGGATCCGCCGGACGCGCTACCGGAACTGGGCCGAGTACCGCGACCTCACGCTCGACCTCGAGACCATACGTCAGACCGATGGCTTCGAACCGAATATCTGGAATCCCGATGCTACGTCTCGTTAGCCTTCTCATCGGACTGCTGCCCGCCATCGCAGGCTGCGTGTATTCATTCGCCGGCGGAGGACTTCCCGGACATGTCCGAACCGTCGCGGTGGTTCCGTTCGAGAACACGACCCCGCAACCGCTGATCGAAAGCGAGGTCGAGGCGCGGATGCAGGACGTGCTGCCCCGCAACCTCGGCGTTCGACTCGCTGCGGAGGACGTCGCCGATGCCGTGGTCCGCGGGCGCATCACCGGGTACGACGAGGTCGCGACCAGTGTCCGACCGACGGACAACCGGGATGCCAGCGTGACCGTCCCGATGCGGCAGGTGCGGATCACCTACGAAGCCGAGATCTACGACCTGAGGGAGGATCGTTCCCTCTGGCGGGGTCAGGGCCAGTCCGTCACCGGCAACTTCGAGCCGAACACCGAATCGGCGGAAATCGGACGCACGCGGGCGATAGAGGATCTGGTGCGACGCGTGATCGACGGAGCGCAGTCACAGTGGTGACGCCGAAGCTCCTGCGGATCGCCACGCGGGGTAGTCAGCTCGCGATGTGGCAGGCGGAGAACGTCCGGGACGCGCTGATCGCGGTGCATCCCGACCTCCAGGTGGAGGTCGAGATCGTGCGGACGACGGGCGACAGAATCCTGGATGTGCCGCTCGCCAAGATCGGAGATCGCGGGCTCTTCACGAAGGAGATCGACGAGGCGCTCCTGGAGGGTCGCGCGGACATCGCGGTCCATTCGCTGAAGGACGTCCCTACACGTGTTCCGGACGGCCTGGATCTCGCCGCCGTCACCGAACGGGCCGACCCGCGGGATGTCCTCATCGGCCCCCGGGGCGCGAGCCTGAAGCTGGAAACCTTGACCGTGGGAGCACGCGTCGGGACGAGCTCGCTCCGCCGCCGCTCTCAGCTCCGCCACGTCCGTCCGGATGTCGAGGTCGTAGACCTGCGCGGCAACCTTAACACCCGGCTCGCCAGACTGGATGACGGCGGCTACGACGCCATCATCCTCGCGGCTGCCGGAGTGCTCCGGCTGGGCTGGACCGATCGGATCTCTCACTACCTCGAGCCCGCCGACTGGCTGCCCGCGGTGGGGCAGGGGGCCCTGGCCATCGTCGCTCGTGCGGACGACGGAGCGGCCGCGGATCTGTTGCGGCCGCTGCACCACCCTGAAACGGCGGCGTGCGTCGCGGCTGAACGCTCCTTCCTGCGTACCCTCGAGGGCGGTTGTCAGGTGCCGATCGGCGCCCTGGCTACGCTCTCGGGCGACGAGCTGCGTCTCGACGGCCTCGTCGCGGACATGGAGGGAGAGCGGATCCTTCGCGATCTGCGCACCGGCCCTGTAGGGGACGCCGCCGCACTCGGGGAGAGAGTCGCGGAATCGCTGCGGTCGGCAGGGGCGGACGAGATCCTGCGGGCCATCCGCGCGGCGGCCGACGCTCCCGGAATCCCCGGCCCGTGATCCGCTTTCGATGAGCAGCCTTCATCAGAAGATTTTGCCCCTCGAGCTTCTGATCGGCCGATTCGGCCGGCCACGGCAGCAGAAGCTGGTGTTCACGAATGGCTGTTTCGATATCCTTCATCGCGGCCACGTCGAATACCTGGAGCACGCGCGTTCTCTCGGCGAGCAGCTGGTCGTCGCGGTGAACTCCGATCGTTCGGTCCGCGGTTTGAAGGGGCCCGGCCGGCCGCTGAACCCCCAGGACGACCGCGCCCTGGTGCTCGCCGCGCTGCGCGCTGTCGATGCCGTTACCATCTTCGACGACGACACTCCGCACGACCTCATACGGCGGCTCCTGCCCGACGTGCTCGTCAAAGGTGGTGACTATTCGCCCGAGAACGTCGTGGGAGCCGCGGACGTGCTCGCGGCTGGCGGTCGTGTCGAGATCGCTCCCCTCGTTCCGGGGCGCTCGACGAGCCTTCTCATTGAACGTACGCGAACCGGAGACGACGCATGACACAGGGAATCTCCCGCAGCTTCTCACGTGGGCCGGACGACCTGCGGCCGGTGAGCGTCGAGCTCGGCGCGGCCCCCTACGCGGAGGGGTCCTGCCTCATCGCCATGGGCTCCACCCGCGTACTCTGCTCCGCCTCCGTCGAGGAAACTGCGCCGGGCTGGCGGCGGGGGAGCGGCAAGGGCTGGGTAACAGCCGAGTACGCGATGCTTCCGCGCGCCACCCACACGCGGACGTCGCGGGAGCGCGGAAATCTCGGGGGCCGGACGCAGGAGATTCAGCGCCTGGTCGGCAGGAGCCTTCGCGCGTGCGTCGATCTGGCTGCTCTCGGCGAGCGAACCATCCGTATCGACTGCGATGTGCTGCAGGCGGACGGCGGAACGCGGACTGCCGCAATCACCGGCGGATCTCTCGCGCTCCAGCACGCCTGCGATTGGCTCGTTCACAATGGCCTCCTCTCGAAGACCCCCTTCCGAACGCGTGTGGCGGCGGTGAGCGTCGGAGTCGTCGGTGGCGACGTCCTCCTCGATCTCGATTACTCCGAGGATTCCGTCGCGGAGGTCGACCTCAACGTCGTCGCGCTCGACGGTGGCGGCCTAGTCGAAGTCCAGGGGACGGCAGAACGCGCTCCGTTCAGCGTCGAGCAGCTCCAGCAAATGGTCTCCCTCGCGAACGGCGGCATCGGCCGGCTCTTCGACCTTCAGCGTGACGTGCTCGGCTCCTAGATGCCGATCGTCGTCGCCACCCGCAGCGATCACAAGCTCGAGGAGTTACGACAGCTCGTTGGCTCCGCCGAGCAGGTCGATATCGTCAGCCTCTCGGATCTCGGCCTGCCCGCTTCCCCGGAAGAGGAGTCGATCGAAGCATTCGACAGCTTCGAGGCGAACGCCCTCGCCAAGGCTCGCTACTTCTGCCGGCGAACGGGCCACGCCGTCCTCGCCGACGACTCGGGGCTCTGCGTCGACGCGCTCGACGGCGCCCCCGGAGTGTTCTCCAAACGCTTTTCCGGTCGCACGGACCTGACCGGTCTGGAACTCGATCTGTCGAACAACCGACACCTGCTCGACTCGCTCGCGACGGTGGAGAACTGCCGCAGGGACGCCCACTACGTCTGTGTCATAGCGCTCGTAACGCCCCGCGGCGACAAAGCTCTCTTCCGCGGGACCGTTCACGGTCGGATTCTCGAGCGCCCCCGTGGCGAGGGCGGTTTCGGTTACGACCCCCTCTTCTTCGTCCCCGAACTCGACCGCACCTTCGCCGAGGTCCCTCAGGTGGAGAAGAACCGCATCAGCCACCGGGCGAACGCCGTCCGGGCCGCTCTCCCACGGCTGCGCCAGATCTCCTCCAGCCGCACAGGATCACCCTCCTGACAGCCGCCTCAATCCGTTGACATGTAGCGTTTTTTGCCCTACGTTTGTCGGTCTGTACGGGACGTGGCTCAGCCCGGTAGAGCACTCGCTTTGGGAGCGAGGGGTCGCCAGTTCGAATCTGGCCGTCCCGATTTTAGGTTGGGCCGCGCGCCAGTAGCTCAGTTGGATAGAGCAACGGCCTTCTAAGCCGTAGGTCACAGGTTCGAGTCCTGTCTGGCGCATACGGCTTCGCTGCCTTTTCGGAAGCTTCAGTCGCGACCTCTCTGTCGCGCTTACGGTGGGCGTAGCTCAGTTGGTTAGAGCGCCAGGTTGTGGCCCTGGAGGTCGCCGGTTCGATCCCGGTCGCTCACCCCTTCGATGCCCCGCGGCTTCGCGTCGGACGCCGCGGGGTCCTCGTCTCTGGCGGCGTCATCTGGGTGTTGTCCGCGGATGATAATGTCCCCTCAGACGGCGTCATCTGGGTTGACCCGGTGCGGCAAAAAGGGTAAATTGATTGCCCCCATTCGGAGAATGGTCGCACCCGGCGCTAAATCCCGCCGGACCTTGTTCTTGAAGCTTCCGTGAGGCGGTCCGCACCGGGGTTGACGGGACCGGGAAGGGTAGGTAAGTTAGAGGGCTCCATTCGAAGCGGCCTCGTGCCGCGGAGGGGTGGGGGG
>JBBDRR010000187.1:0-22722 GCA_040905395.1 Gemmatimonadota bacterium | reverse complement strand
GGCGGCTTCGGCGGCTTCGGAGGCGGTGGCGGTTTCGGGGGTGGTGGCGCCGGGGGAAGGTGGTGACGACAATGATGGGAGAACGATGAGCGAAGAGCGGCAGAGGGCGAACGAGTTCGCGGCGGAGCTTGGCCGGATCTACGACGATTCACTCGTCACCGTCCTGCTCTACGGATCGGCCGCGCGCGGAGAGTTCCGCCCCGGCATATCGGACCTGAACCTGCTCGTGATCCTGGACGAGCTCAAGCTCGATCAGCTACGGCAGAGCGCGAGCGTGACGCGAGGATGGGTGGAGGGCGGAAACCCGCCGCCACTGATGCTGAGCCTGTCGGAGTGGCGCGGATCGGCGGACGTGTTTCCGCTCGAGTACGGCGACATCCGCGACGCGCACGTCGTGCTGGCCGGCGAATCGCCCTTCACGGGCTTGAAGATCGTGCGCAGGCACCTTCGGCTTCAGCTCGAACACGAGCTCAGATCCAAGAAGATCCAGCTTCGTGAAGGTTTACTGGTGGCCGGCGAGAAGCCCGACGAACTGGGGAAGCTGCTGGTTCACTCGCTCTCGACCTTCCTGACTCTCTTCCGGGGAATGCTGCGGCTCGACGGCGAGAAGGTGCCGGGCTCGGCTGAGGACGTCGTGCAGGCGGTGGCCGAGAAGGTCGGCTTCGCGCCGGACCCCGTGCTCGAGGTGCTCGATGCCCGCCGTAACGGAGCTGCGTTCGCCCCCACGTTCGGGACTCCGGTCGTCGCCGGCTACCTGGAAGCCGTCGAGCACGCCGTCCGCTGGTTGGATGGCGCGGCTCTCCGTGCGGACCTGGAGGACGAGGTCTGACGGACTCGGACGCGCTCACTCCTCGCGGGGTCCTCCTCGTCTTTCTGGACGGTGTCGGGCTCGGGCCGGCCGATCCCTCGCGCAATCCGCTCGCCGCGGCTCGTCTGCCGCACATCCAGACAATGCTCGGCGGCTCGCGACTCGTCTCCGGCGACACTCCGCCCGCTGACGCGCCAGCCCGCATGGTGCCCATCGACGCGACGCTCGGTGTGCCGGGTCACCCTCAGAGTGGTACCGGACAGACCGCGCTCCTGACCGGTCTGAACGCGCCCGAGCTCTTCGGCCGACACTTCGGACCATGGGTGCCTACCCCCCTCCGCGCAGCTCTCGCCGACGAGAATCTCTTCGCCAGAGCGTTGCGATCAGGACGCAGCGTCGCGTTTGCGAACGCCTACCCCGCGGGGTTCATGGAGCCGGGCGGGAGAGGGGTGCGACGGCCCGGGGCGTTTCCGTTCGCCGCGAGAAGCGCCGGAGTACTCACCCGCGACGAGGCCGATCTGCGAGCCGGTACCGCCCTGGTCTCCTCCATCACCACCGAGGGTTGGCGCCGACACGTCGATCCGGCCCTCCCCGATGTTGCGCTCCCCGCCGCCGGTCGGTCTCTGGCCGCGATCGCCAGGCGCAACGAGTTGACCGTCTTCGCACACTACGACACCGACTATATGGGTCACCGTGGAGACCTGGGAGAGTGTGTGACGGCGATCGAACGGGTCGATGACTTCCTGGGAGGGCTCCTCGAGGCGCTTTCAACCGACATCCTCCTGGTGCTGACGAGCGATCACGGCAATCTCGAGGATGTCACGACAGGACATACTCGGAATGCGGTGCCCCTCATCGCCTCCGGACCCGGTGCCGGCGCCCTGATAAGCCGCGCGTGCACCGTGACCGACGTCTCACCTCTCATCCTGAAAGTGCTGGAGCGCATGTCGCCGACGTACGGTTGATCGCAACGCCGCCAGTGCTCGCCTGGACGCGGACCAGCGCGTGAAGGTGGGTGGGTGATGGAACCGAAGCGCCGGCTACTACTTGAAGCGGTAGGTGATGCGTCCGCGAGAGAGGTCGTACGGGGAGAGCTCGACGGTCACACGGTCACCTTCGAGGATCCTGATGTAATTCTTCCGCATGCGGCCGGAGATGTAGGCCAGCACCTGATGGCCGTTCTCGAGCTCGACCCGGAAGTTCGTATCCGGGAGAACCTCGGTGACGGTCCCGGCCATTTCGATTGCGTCCTTCGCCAAGCAGTGCTCCTTAACTGAAGTCATGACCGTTCCATGCATCTTTGACGGTTGGGCAATATATCTGCCAACTGCGGCAGCGCAAAGGATTTTTCTTCCACCGAGTGCCCCCGGCCGGTGGTGCCGACTTTGCGCACGAAGCCACGGGTTCGATCAGGTGCAGCGGCCGAGCGCCCGAACCATCCGGCGAGATGTGCAAATGACGCGTACGACAATCGGAGGGAGAGAGATGCGAATGCTGGTGCTGGGAGCGGGGCAGCAGGGGAGCGCCTGCGCTTACGATCTTCTGACGAAAACCGAGCACGAAGTCGTCCTCGCGGACCGCTCCCTCGAGCAGATTCCCGACTTTCTCCGCACGTTCGTCGGTGGACGGCTCCAGCTGCTGACGCTCGATGCGGAGGATGCGGCGGCATCCCGGGCCGCGATTCGCGGTGCCGCCGCCACGATGAGCGCGCTGCCGTACTACCTCAATCCACAGATGAGCGAAGCCGCTCTCGATGCGGGCTCTCACTTCTGCGACCTGGGCGGCAACACGGAGATCGTCCTGCAGCAGAAAGCGCTTGCCGAGAGGGCGCGGGAGGCGGCGATCAGCATCGTGCCCGACTGCGGGCTCGCGCCGGGCATGGTGAACATCCTGGCCGCTCACGGCATCCGGCAGCTCGACGAGGCGCGTGAAGTCTACCTTAAGGTCGGCGGACTGCCGCAGCACCCCGAGCCGCCCCTGGGCTATCAGGTCGTATACAGCCTCGAAGGGGTCCTCGATTATTACACGACGCTCTCCTGGGTGCTGAGGAGCGGCCAGCCGCTCCAGATGGAGGCGCTCTCGGAGGTCGAGACCGTCGACTTCCCGGGCGTCGGCGAACTGGAGGCGTTTCACACGGCCGGCGGACTCTCGCTGATGGCGCAGACGCATACCGGGCGTCTCGACCGGATGGAGTACAAGACCCTCCGTTATCCCGGCCACGCCGCGGCCCTTCGAGCGATTCGCGAGCTCGGCCTTCTGTCGACCGAGCCGATCGAGGTAGACGGTTGTTCGGTGGTCCCGCGAGACGTCTTCATCGCCGTCGCTGGGCCCAGGCTGAGGCGCGACCCTCGCGACAGCCCGGATCTCGTCGTCATGAGGGTCGAGGTGCGGGGTGAGCGAGGTGGTGAAGCGGTGACGCTCCAATGGGATCTGCTCGATCGCTACGATCCCGCGACCGGCATCACCGCCATGATGCGGACGACGGGGTTCTCGCTCGCGATCACGGGCCTGCTCCAGGCTTCCGGCGCTATCGAGCCCGGAGCGTGGACACCCGACGAGGTGGTGCCACCCGAGATCTACATCGAGGAGCTGGCGCGACGCGGCGTGCTCATTCGCTTCTCGGAGGCCTCCGCGCGGCGGCAGGAGGGGCGGGCTTGACCGATCGGGCAGGATACGAGGAAGAACGGACGGATAAGGCCTACGACGCGGATCTCACGCGGCGTCTGCTCGAGTATGTCGCGCCATACCGGCTGCAGGTTGCCGTCGCCGTCGTGCTGCTTATGGCGGGTGCGGCCGTCGAGATGGTCGGACCGTACCTGACGAAGGTCGCCATCGACGAGGCGATTCCTGCGGGCGACACGCAGCAGCTCGTCTTCCTCGTCCTTCTCTTCGTCGGGTCGATCCTGCTCTCCTTCCTCTTCGAATACCTGCAGGTCCTGCTCACTACCTGGATCGGGCAGAAGGTGATGCACGACCTGCGGATGCAGCTCTTCGGCCACCTGCAGGGCCTCGGCCTTCGCTTCTTCGACCGCAATCCCGTCGGCCGGTTGATGACCCGGGTCACCAATGACGTCGAGACGCTGAACGAGCTGTTCAGCTCCGGCGTGGTGACCGTGTTCGGGGACGTCTTCACCGTCCTCTTCATCGTGGGCGCGATGTTCTTCCTCGACTGGCGGCTGGCGCTCGTCACCCTGGTGGTTCTGCCCTTCGTCTTCGTCGCCGCATTCGTATTCCGGGGGCTGATCCGTAAAGCCTCGTGGGAGATCCGCATCCGCCTCGCGCGCATCAACTCCTTCCTCCAGGAGCGTATCACCGGAATCCGGGTCGTGCAGCTGTTCGGACGGGAAGCGGACAACGAACGACGCTTCCGGGAGATCAATCGTGATCACCTCGAGTCCAACCTGCGCTCCATCACGTACTACGCGCTCTTCTTCCCCATCGTCGAAGTGCTGACGGCGGTCGCTTTCGCCCTGATCCTCTGGTACGGCGGCCTGAACATCCTGGGAGGGACGATGACCTTAGGCGTGGTCGCCGCCTTCCTGCAGTACGCCCGTCGCTTCTTCAGGCCGATACAGGATCTCTCCGAGAAGTACAACCTCCTCCAGGGCGCGGTGGCGTCGTCCGAGAGGATATTCCGCCTCCTCGACACGGAGCCGGACGTGGTGGACGTCGCCGAGCCCCTGTCGCTCCCCGAAGAGGCGCGAGGAGAGATCGAGTTCCGCGACGTCTGGTTCCATTACGGCAGCGGTCCGGAGCCGCAGAGACGCGAGGATGAATCGCAGGTGGACGACCCGTCGGACGGGTGGGTGCTGCGCGGCGTCAGCTTCCGCATCGCACCAGGGCAACGCGTCGCGATCGTCGGTGCCACCGGCTCCGGAAAATCCACCATAATCAACCTCCTGATGCGTTTTTACGAACCGCAGCGGGGAGAGATTCTCTTCGACGGCGTCCCCATTTCCAGCATACGCACGCGGGAGCTGCGCGACCGGATCGGTCTGGTGCTGCAGGACGTCTTCCTCTTCAGCGAGGACATCCGCAGCAACATCGCCCTGGGCCGCGCCGAGGAGCCGAAGAGAGCGGAAGACGCGGCCGCGAGGGTCGGCGCTGATCGCTTCATCCGGCGCCTTCCCGAAGGCTACGACCACGTGCTCGGCGAGAGAGGCGCCTCGATCTCGGTCGGGGAGCGTCAGCTGATCTCATTCGCGCGTGCGCTCGCGTTCGATCCCCTGGTCCTCGTGCTCGACGAGGCGACCAGCTCGGTCGACAGCGAGCTGGAAGCGCGGATCGACGAGGCGCTCAAGGAGCTGATGACCGGACGCACGACTCTCGTCGTCGCCCACCGACTTTCCACCATCCAGACGGCGGACCAGATTCTGGTTCTGCACCGCGGCGAGATCCGTGAGCGGGGCTCCCACTCGGAGCTGCTCCGCACGGGCGGACTCTACAGCCGGCTCCACGAACTGCAGTTCACGTCCGCCGTTCAGCGCGGCGACCCGCCGGGTTCGCGACGACATCCGGCGGCCTGAATGCCGTAACAGATTTTCTGCCAGCAACTTGCACAGGTGGGTGGCTTGTTTCTTGCCCCTCCCCCGCCGGGGAGGGCCGCCTCAACGTGGCGGGCCTCTGATGACGCACGCCTTGTGGGAGGGTCGATTGGAAAAACACGAAACGATACTCGTCGTCGATGATAACCGCGACAACGTAGATATACTCAGCGCTTTCCTGGAGTCGCGCGGCTACCGTGTGGCCACCGCGGAGGATGGGAAGACGGCGCTATCGAAGCTGGAGGAAGTTCAGCCCGCGCTCGTGCTGCTCGACGTCATGATGCCGGGAATGGACGGTTGGCAGGTATGCCGCACGATCAAGCGGCATCCCGAGTTCGGCTCGACGCGCGTGGTGATGGTGACGGCGAAGGGCGGATTCGAGGACAAGTTCGAGGGGATGCGATCGGGTGCGGACGACTACATCGTGAAGCCGGTCGACCTGCGGGAGCTGGAGACGAAGGTCGAACGTAACCTTGCCGCCGGCGGCCGCAGCCAGTGAAGATCGTCGCGCGTGTGCAGGACGCAGGATTGCTGTCGGCCGTAACCGAAGCGGCGGGTATGCTCGATGCCGAGCTGATTGTCATCGGCGGTAACAACGGCTCGAACATCAATCAGCTGACGGATGCACTACGGACGCATCCGAACCTGATCCTGGTCGAGGGCGAGCTGATCGAGTCGATGGTGGAGCTGCGGGTCGAGAGTAGCGCGCGTGGCGTGGCGCTCGTCGCGGTGTGCCGTGATCTCGACGGCGCCCTGAAGGCGGCCCGCGCCCAGGTCGACGAATGGATCCTCTTGCCGACCACGGCCGAAGCCCTGCTCGAACGCATTCGCGCCGCCGCGGCACGCATCGATCCCGCCAACAGCGCGCGCGGTGCGTCGCGCACCGCCGAGTACCTTCGCTACGAGGAGCTGCTGTACGATCGATTCACCGGCTTTCCCACCCTGCCCGTGATGATGGAGCGGGGCCGCGAGATGCTGGAGCGCACGGGCCGCATCACGATTCTGTACATCGAGTTCGTTCGCTATTCGAAGCTGGAGGAGATCTACGGGTGGCAGAAGCTGGACGAGGTCCTGCAGACGACGGCGAACGCGGTGCGCGAGTTCTACGATCAGCAGCGCGGGGCGGAAGAGAATCTGCTGATGGTTTCGCACGCCGGCGACGACGACTTCATCTTCTTCACCGACCTGCACGGATCGCCGGAGGTGGCGGAGCAGCGGATCAACGAGATCGGTGAGCGCCTCGAGAACAATGTGCGCGAGAAGCTCGAGGGCGACCACGGCGAAGACATCGCGGGTCTCTTCGGCATCTACGTCGGAGCGGCCACGATCTACAGGAACCCGAAGATCCGCACCGAGCGGAACATCTACAGGGGGATTCGCGAGGCGACGCAGGCGGCGCGCAGTGTCGAGCATCGCGAGCGGACGCGAAAGGTCGCCGATCTGAAGACGACGTTGCGGGAGGGCGCCGTCTACATCGAATACCACCCGATCGTGGTTACCTCGACCGCCGAAGTCTACGGATACGAGGCGCTTGCCCGGGGCTCCCTGCGGGGACTCCGCTCCCCCGAAGTGATGTTCAGCGTAGCGGAGGAGGCGAACCTGATCTGGGAGCTGTCGCGGCTCTGCCGGCGGCGCGCCATCGAGGGGATGGAGCCGAATCTCGAACCCGATCAACTCCTCTTCCTCAACATCGACCCCCACGACTTTCGCGATCCCACTTTCCGGTCCCTCGACATCGACGAGCTCGGCATCGAACATCCCGAACGGATCGTGCTCGAGATCACCGAGAGGACCGCCATCACCGACTACCCCGCGTTCCAGGAGTATCTGCGGGTGTTCCGTGAGCAGGGGTTCCGCTTCGCGGTGGACGACGCCGGTTCCGGCTACGCCGGTCTCGGGAGCATAGCCAATCTCTCTCCCGACTACATCAAGCTCGACATCTCGTTGATCTCCGGCATCGACACCAACTTCATGAAGCAGAATCTGGTGGAGACGATGGTCTCCTTCGCGAACGACCACGGCATCAAGGTGATCGCCGAGGGTGTCGAAAGGGAAGAAGAGTACGAGACGGTGAAGGGGCTCGGCGTCCATCTCACGCAGGGCTTCCTCTTCCACGAGCCGCGCTACGTAGGCAAGCGGCCGATCCAGCAGATGGCGGAGTGACTGGCACAGCCCTCGCAAGCGAATCCCGCCGGCAGCCGAAGAGATTCAGCCAGTAGTTACCAGCAGACAGGCAGCGGAATGGCCCAGCCCGCTCCAGCGGACGCGGTTCGTACGAATGTCGGTGCCGAAGAGACTGGACGCGCTCGGAGCGCGCCGGCCGATCGTGCGTCGCAGCTGCGCGACCTGCTGCAGGCCCGCGGTGGAGAGCGTCACATCGTTGCGATCCAGGACTACCCCGATCCCGACGCGATCTCCTCGGCGCTCGCCTACAGGACGATGGCCACCTGCTTCGACATCGAAGCCGATATCGTTTACGAGGGGCTCATCAGCCACCCAGAGAATCTCGCGCTGGTCAACCTCCTCGAAATCGAGCTGAAGCGCTTCGACGGCGATCTGCCGCTCGAACGCTACGACGCGGCCGTCTTCATCGACAATCAGGGGACGACGACGCGGCTCACGTCGCGGTTGCGGGAAGCGGGTATTCCCACGCTCGTCGTCATCGACCACCACGACCCTCAGGACGTGCTCGACCCGATCTTCAGGGACGTCAGGCCCGTCGGCGCGGCGGCCACCCAGCTCACCGAGTACCTGGCTTCAGGGGCATTCTTCGAACTCGATTCCGGGAACAACGAGCACGTGGAGCTGGCGACGGCTCTGCTGCATGGACTGCACAGTGAGACCGCGAGCTTCATCCACGCGCAGAAGAGCGAGTACGATGCGGCCGCGTACCTGAGCCGCGTCGCCGATCGAGACCTGCTGGAGCGGGTCCTCTGCGTGCAGAAATCCCGTGGCACGATGGAGACCATCCACGCCGCTCTCGGACGGCGGATTCTGCGTGGCGGCCTCTCGCTCGCAGGCGTCGGATACCTGCGATGGGCGGACCGTGACGCGATTCCGCAGGCGGCGGACTTCCTGCTGAAGGAGGAGAACGTCAAGACGGCCGTGGTCTACGGCATCGTCGCGGGCCGCGACGGCCGTGAGTCCATCATCGGGAGCCTGCGCACGACGGATGCGACCCTCGCCGTCGACTCCTTCCTGAAGACGGCGCTGGGCCGCAATACGGCCGGCCGTCATTACGGCGGAGGTAGGTCACGTGCGGGAGGGTTCGAGATCGAGCTGGACTTCCTTGCCGGCGGCACCGCCGACACGGACGAGCGCGAGACGAAGTGGGAGCTCTTCGATCGACAGATCCGGCGGAAGCTCTTCGAAGCCGCCGGGCTCGAGAAGCCGAAGGGCGAGGAGGTGGAGGCGAGCGAATAGAGAGACGCCCTGCGCCTGCTCGCTTCAGTCCGCTCGGAAACCGCGCAGTCGGTTCAGCACCGCAGCCAGCTCGAAGATGCGGAATTCCGCGTAATCCCCAGCCAATCGCTCATCGATCAAATCGAGGCCATCCTCGGAGAGCCGGGTGGTCAGGCAGTCGAGCGACTCGAACATCGTCCGCGTCCCGTCGATGCACCCGCTCCGGGCCCAGGCGAGGGCGCGGCCGATCGCACGGGTCTGAGCACTTTCCACCAGCTGCTCGATGGCGGACAGGTCCACGTCCTGTGTTCCGAAGGTCATGCGCCGGGGGGCGTAGACCTTGACCTGGACCTTCCGGTGCGCCCGGCTCGGATCAATCGAGTCGGGCTGCGGTGAGCGGGCGACAAGCTCCGACCAGCCTCGTCTCTCCGGCGAGCGCCGGCTGGGTAGCTCCGCGGCGACCTCGCCCGCCTCCGGCGTCACGTCTCTCGGTCTGTACCTCCGCATTGCGATCACGGTATCGGCCACATCGAAGTAGTCACCCGATCCTCCGACCACGACGACTACGGACGAGCCGCGCCGCCTCAGATCGGAGATTCGGTCGATGAAGGGCGTTATGGGCTCGTCTTCCTGCGCGATGAGGGCCTGGACCCGGGCGTCACGGATGAGGAAGTTGGTCGCGCTGGTGAGGCGGGTTGGATCCGCGAATGGATCGCCCTGCACATGATCGACTCGCAGTGTGAAGCGCGGGAACTCGTACGCCGCTCGGAGCGCCTTGTACGCCCGATATCCGCGCCCATCGATATCGAGGAGATCTTCCTTCAGGCTCGACTGATCTGCCATCCCGTTTCGTTGGAGCTGCGGAAAGCGGGGTCGATGAATCGCTCCACCGCCGGTACGCACCGGCGCGTCGGCACGATTCGTTCCGGAGCGCCACGTGCCGTCCTCGGCCGCAGAGGCTACTTTCACGCTGTCGTGACCAGCTGAGCCGAACCCTCGAAGCCCGCATGGAAGCCCTACTCTCCTCCGCCTGGGGACCGCTCGTCATCTTCGCGCTCCGGATCGTCGACGTGTCGCTCGCAACGGTCCGCATGCTCCTGGCGGTCCGGGGCGTCAAGGTAGTCGTACCGATTATCGGATTCTTCGAGGTGTTGATCTGGGTCTTCGCCGTGGGCACCGTGATCCGGCACCTCGAGTCGCCGCTCCACCTGATCGGCTACGCCGCCGGCTTCGCCACGGGCAACGTGGTCGGAATGCTCATCGAGGAGAGGATGGCGATCGGCATGGCCACCATACGGGTCGTCTCCCGCTTCGGAGGGGTCGAGCTCGCCGAGGCGCTACGTGAGCGCGGCTACGGCGTGACCGAGTTCGGGGGGCAGGGCCGGGAAGGCAAGGTCGAGGTCGTCGAAGCCGTCCTCCGCCGTCGGGACGTCCGGGATGTCCTGAAGCAGGTGGACTTCTGGGATCCCGAAGCCTTCGTCACCGTCCAGGAACCGAAGGCGATTCACAGGGGGTGGCTGCTGCAGAAGCGGAGGAAGTGAGGACGGGCTATCGGCTATCAGCTATCAGCCATCAGCTTACAGCCCAAGAAATCCGAGAATGGTAGCCGCGGTCTGCCTTGGAGGCCGACGCCCGATTTATTCTTTTGGAGCCGATAGCCGATAGCCGATAGCCGATAGCCCCCTCTCACCCCGCGATCTCCACCGTCCACTCACACGGCCCACCGGGGCTGCGGCATGCGCAGGTGGGGTGGGATACGCGGTAGCGGCGGCCGGTGTAGAGCTCGAGCAGGGCGGAGAAGGCGCCGGAGTAGAACGAGCATGCGGCGCCGCCCGGATCGGCGCGGGCGGTGAGGGTGGAGTCGATGCGCAGGCTCAGGGGTCTCCGGCTGATCTTGAACCGCGTCGGCCCGACGAGTTCCTTGAACATTCGCTTACCGGCGCGTTGCGCGGCCAGAAGCGCGAGAGGGCGGGGGAGGAAGCGGACCAAGGTCCGCAGCCAGCCGGCGCGTTGATTCCAGTATCGCTCCGCGATGTTCCGGCCGGCATCGTGGAAGATCTCGTCGCAGTCCGGGCGTCGGATGACGAGCCGCATCAGGTCCTCGATCTGGGAGGGGACCTGCGGCCGACGGTGCTTCACCTCCGCCTCGAAACGCCGGATCTGCACCCGCACCACCTCACTGAGACCCAGGCGCCTGGGGAGACTCAAGGAGATGTCCTCGTCCTCGAGTACTTCTTCCGGTCGGTCCCGGTCCCGCATCGTTTCGAGCAGGATCAGGGGAAGCACCGGCGAAACGGACGGCGATTCGCCGCTGCGGCCGCCGGGGTGGGTAGGGCTCCTGGGTGACGTACCGCTCGATTCCATGCAGCTCGACAGAAAGGTCATGAGTACCGGCCGCGCAATGTCGCATTCGCAATGTTCGCGAGGCAAGCCTTGCGCCGGCACCACCAGGGCGCACCTCTTGCACCCAACGGGCGCGCGAGGCCGACAACTCGAAAGGGAGGGCGGATGGATCCCAACGACAATCCTTCGTGCATCTTCTGCCGCATCATTGGCGGCGACGAGAAGGTCAGCATCATCTACGAGGACGACGAAGTCATAGCGTTCCTCGACGTTCAGCCGCTCCACCCCGGACACGTGCTGGTGCTGCCGGCGCAGCACTACAAGAATCTCTTCTACGTCCCCGAAGCCCTCGCCGCCCGTACGTTCGCGGTGGCGCGCCGGATCCTGCCGGGGCTTCGGAAGGCGACCGGCTCCCGCGCGATCAATCTCTTCTCGCCGAACGGTGCGGACGGTGGGCAGGACGTCTTCCATTTTCACCTCCACCTCATCCCGGTCCCCGAGGGCGCGCCCTTCCCGCTCCAGCTCCCCGATCCGTCCGCCGATGTACCGTCCCGCTCGCAGCTCGACGTTATGGCCGCCAGGATCAATCAGTGCATCCACCAGGAAAGCGGAATCGAACCGCTGGAGGAAGTCTCTCGGGGATGAGGTTGCGGTTGGGGGGGGTGGGGCGGTGCCGTGAGGGAGGAGCCGGGCGCTGCGCTACGACAGGCTGCGGCGCATGGCCTGACGCTGTAGGTCGAAGACGAGCTGCGTCATTTCCTTGCGCAGCCCCTCGTCCACCCCGGCGAATTCGATCGCCACCCAGTACTCGGTCGGTGCCTTCTTGTTTCGTTTCTTGTACTGGATCTCACCCGAGCGAACCACGCGGCCGTACAGCACCTGCGATTTCAACGGCTCCGTGTCGATGTCGATCTCGACCTGGGTATCATCGGGAATCGGCTCGTGTAGCTGCAGCCGAACGCCACCGGCGCTGATGTCCATCGTCGCCCCCGTGTACTTCGTGAGCGTGGCCCCCTCCGGATCTTCGAAGCGTACGGTCATCGGGAAGACGGCCTCGACGCGGACGAAATCGCGACGTTGGATCCGGGTCCCCTCGCTCGGCCAATCGATTCGCAGCGACCCGCCGAAGCTCAGATCCTGCTTCCGAATGACCGACGCGAAGCGGCGGATGCCATCGGGAAAGGAGATCTCGACCTCGATCTTCGTACCTCGGCCGAACAGCAGGTCCGTATCGTCGAGCTCGTCGTCCACGACGTCCCCGATCTCCACTGCCGCGGTCTCGGGCTCTTCCGTAGGGGCCGCCGCCTCGCCCTTCTCACCGTCTGCCTCGCCCAGCTCGGCCTCAGCGTCGTCCTCGTCGGTCAGTCGATCGTCCGCTGAGGGGAGCACGATGACGAGCTCCTTGTCGGGAACGAAGTCCACGATGAGGCTGCGGAACCAGGACTCTTGCTCTCCCCCGAGTGGCTTGACGAGGACCGCCTGCATCGACTGGATCGGTAACCGCATGTAGAGCTGAAGATGTATGAACGGCGGTGCAAAGTCGGTCTCGCCAGATGGCCGAAGGATCATAGCACGGGCCGAATTGAGGCGTCAAGCGGAATTCCCGCTCTTGAACGGAGCGCTCGGACGGCATTACCTTGCTGCCGCCGCACCTTCGGCAGCTACGCTACTCCAGCCCCGTTCCGTTCCCCGATCAGGAGGAATCCGATGGCTGCCCGATCGGCAGAGCGCCCGGACGCAATCGTCATCGGGAGCGGTTTCGGTGGATGCTTCGCGGCCCTTCCACTAGTACATGCGGGCGCCCGCGTACTGATGCTGGAGCGGGGCGACTGGGTGGTGCGCGGTCAGCACAACTGGGGCGAGGAGGGCGCCTTCGTACTCACTCCGCACTACACTACGGAAAGCGAGTATTCGCTCCGCACGGCGCTGGGGTGGCGTCCGCAGGGACTGTGTACGTGCGTCGGGGGCCCGTCGGTATTCTACGGAGGGGCCTCCTTTCGCTTTCGCGAAGCCGACTTCAGTCGTGCGCGGGAGATCTCGGCGGACAGCGCCGCCGAGTGGCCGCTCGGGTACGACGACCTGGAGCCTTTCTACGACGCCGTCGAGCGGGTTCTCGGTATCGCCGGCCACGCGGGCATCGATCCCACCGAGCCCGCGCGCAGCCGATCGTACGCTCACGCGGCGGCGCCTCTGGCGCATGCCTCGACCCGTATCGCCGATGCGGCAGGCTCTCTCGGACTGCGCCCCTTTCGCATTCCGATGGCGATCGACGAGGGTCGCTGTGAGTCGTGCAGCACGTGCGACGCCTTCGCATGCGCGGTCGAAGCCAAGAACGATCTGGCGACGAAGCTCATACCCGAGCTGCTCTCGCGTGGCATGGAGCTCCGACCGCGGACCGTGGTGAATCGCCTGCGTCGTTCGGGATCGCGCGTGACGGCCGTCGAGGCAGTCGACTCGATCACGTTGGAGCCGCGCAGATTCGAGGCGGACATCGTCATCCTCGCGGCGGGCGCGCTGCCGACGCCCCACCTGTTGCTGGCTTCGGGACTGGAGGCGGCCAACTCCGGCGGAGACGTCGTCGGTCGCCATCTGATGAGGCATTGCAACGCGATGACCTACGGTTATTTCCGCGATCCCCCCAACGCTGGAGACAAGCACCATAAGCAGGTGGCGATTCACGACTTCTATTTCGGTGATCCACGGGAGCCAGGGCTGGGTAAGCTCGGCAACATCCAGCAGGTCATGGCACCGCCAGCGAGTCTGATCCGGGCGATGTTGCCGAAGGCTGTCGCCGGCCCGGCCGCTCGGTTGGTCGAAAACCTCACCGGCCTGCTCGTCATCGCCGAGGATCAGCCGCTCGCCGGCAACCGAATCGAGCTGGACCGCGCGGTGACAGACCGTTTCGGGCTGCCCGCCGCCAGGATACGCCACCGCTACAGCGAGAGGGATGTCGAGGCTCGTCGCGCCCTTCTCCGGCGCGCACGTGAGATCCTCAAGAGGGCCGGCTCCCTCTTCAGCCTCACCTGGAACGTCAACACCTTCTCCCACGCCGTCGGCACCGTCCGAATGGGGGACGACCCATGCGGCGCTGCGCTCGACAGGAATTGTCGGTTCCGGGGGATCGACAACTTGTGGATCACCGACGGCAGTGCGTTCCCGACCAGCGGCGGAGTGAATCCAAGCCTTACGATTGCCGCCAATGCGCTTCGGGTGGGGACGACGCTCGCAGCGAGCCGATGAGCGAGCTTCGGATCGCGCTTCTGGGCTGCGGCTTCGCGACCCGTCTGCACAGCCGCACACTGAGGAAGCGCGATGGGGTGGCTCGATTCTACGCGAGCCGCGATGGCGCGCGGGCGGAAGACTACTGCCGCCGCTACGACGGCGAGGGGCACTTCGCCTCGTACGAGGCGGCCTTCGCCGATCCCTCGATCGACGTCGTACTCATCGCCACGCCCCCTTCTTCGCATCTCGCGCTCACCCTGACGGCACTGGACGCCGGCAAGCATGTGATCGTCGAGAAACCGCCGTACCTGAGATCGGCGGATTTCACCGAGGTCGAAGCTCGATCCGCCCGGGCCGGACGGCGGGTGCTGGTCGCGGAGAACTACTTTTACAAGCCGCTCATTGCGAAGCTGCGAGAAGTGATCGCCGCCGGGACGATCGGCGAGGTGCGGATCCTGTCGGTGAATGCCCTGAAGGAACAACGCACGGACGGGTGGCGGGACAGGCCGGAGCTGGCCGGCGGGGGCGCTCTGTTCGAAGGAGGCATCCACTGGGTGAACTTCATGGCCAACCTCGGCCTGACGGTCACCGGAGTGCACGGCTTCAGGCCGGGAACCGACGCCGGTCCCGAGAAGACGATGGTCGTGGTGTTCGAGTACCTCGAAGGCGCCGTTGGCACCCTCTACTACTCGTGGGAGATCGGCTCGCCGACAAAGGGGCTGCGCCTCTCCAGCATCTACGGCTCGGAAGGGGCGATCACCTTCGAATCCAACGGTCTGGTCGTGGGGACGCGGGGGCGGCACCGGCGTCTGTCCATGCCGCGGCCGCGCGATCTGCTCGGGTACGGCGCTATGTTCGACGACTTCTTCGACGCGATCCGGACGGGTCGGCCCGCCAGGTTCGAGCTCGCTGACGCCCGTAGCGATCTGGAGCTGGTCGAGCGGATCTACGATTCGGCCGCCTCGAATACTCGATCGCCGCACGAATGAATGAGCCCCGGGAGTCGGAATCGCCGCTCCTCTCGAACCGATCACAGACCAAGGAGCGACTGCACGCGTGGAGCTGACCATCGCAATCGTCATCGGAGCACTGGCCGGGACCCACATCTCCACCTGGGGGATGTACAAGGACTCGATCCACGAGGGCTTCACCTGGCCGAAGTATCTCCGCAGCGCAATCGTCGGGTCCGCGCTCGGCGCGATCCTCTTCGCGATCACGGACCTCGAGGTGCGCCGCGCCGCCGGAATGGTCGTGTTCTTCGGCGTCGTCTACGCCGCGGAGCGCTTGACCCTCGAGCTCTGGAAGGGCTTCATCCGTGAGGAGGACCAGTCGAAGTATTTCATCCCGATGCAGTTCGGCGTCGGCGGGAAGCCGATCGACGATCGGCGCATTCGATGGAGCGCACTCGTCGCGATCATCCTGCTCCTCGCCTTCTGCGTCTGGGGAGTCAGCACGCTTCAGCGCACGCGGCCGGATCTGCCCGCGTGGCTCGTCCTCGTCACCGTCGGCAGCCTGGGAGGTTGGTTGACGGCATTCGGTGGGGCGTGGAAGGATGCGCCGGTGGAGGGGTTCGAAACCTTCAAGTTCTTCCGGAGCCCGGGGATAACATTGATCTGGGCGACGATCCTCGCCTTCTTCACGGAGAACTGGATCTACATCGGGGTGGGCGCAGCGGGTTACAGCGTCGCGAGCATCGAGACCTACAAGACCTTCTTCTTCCCCAGCAAGCCGCGGGGGAAGTTCGCGGGCAAACCGATCCTCCATCCCCACATGCTGAGGATGCGGCACTACTTCGTGCCCATCTACGTCACCATCTGGATACTGATCCTCGGCACGTACGCCGTCGCCTTCCAGCAGCCGCGAGGCGGCCTGCTGGGCGCCCTGCCCGGCACCACCGACGCGGAAGCTCAGACCTTGGAGTACTCCGTCTCCACGGTCTCGCTTCCGTCCTCGTGCGACACGATCTGCAGGTCGCCGAATATGTTCGGCGCTTCGGCTTGAAGCAGGCGCAGGACGGCGACGGCGAGCCGCCGGATCTCGACATCGGCCGAGCCGCTCCCACGCATCTCCACGAAGTGGCGCCAGGCGCGGGCATTGCCCGTCACCACGATCTTCGTCTCCGCCGCGTTCGGTAGTACTGATCGCGCGGCCTGCCGGGCCCGCTTCTTACGCATCGTGGCCGTCCCCTCGTCACCGATCTGATCGATCATCGCGCCGAGGATCTCCTGGTATGCCGCGAGCGAATCGCCGCACGCCCTGGCCCAGGCATCGTACGCCGGCGTCCCTTCGGTGATCTCGGGCGGCACGACGAAGCCGATGTTCGATTCGTCCACGTAACGCTGGCTGAGCTGCGAGAAGCCAAAGCCGGCTCGGTGCCGGACGAGCTCGTGCGTGAGCGCTCGACTCACGCCTTCCAGCAGCAGGCTCCACACGGCGTGTTCGAGTACGCTCCCATGCTTTACGCGCAGGATATTCCCGAGGTACGATTCGTTCGTCGTCCGTCCACCGATCGTCTTGTGGCCACCTTCGACGCCCGCGTCCTCGCCGAAGGAGAGGTAGCACAGGCGGCCGGAGAATTCGGTGAGTACCTGCGCCGGAACGTCGGAGTCGCTCTCCCACCGGATGTGGTCGGGATAAACGAACTCCTGCCGGGCGATCAGGGTTGCCCGGGGTTGACGAATGATCTGCACGGGAATGCCTCCGAGAGGGGTGTCGAGAGGCGGGTAAGCTATTCGCTCGACGAGGCGCCGACAAGGCGCCGCGGGAGCCTTCGAGGGTGTCTTCCCCCGTTCCGCCGAAGGCCCCCCCAACCGATGCGGAGGAGAGATTGCGAATCGTTTCGCTGCTCGGAAGTGCGACGGAAATCGTCTACGAGCTAGGCCTTGATGATCACCTCGTCGGAATCTCGCACGAATGCGACTTTCCGGCTTCAGCGCTGCGTCTGCCCCGTGTAAGCCGCCCACGCTTCGATCCGGTGGGACTGACGAGCGGCGATATCGATGCCGCCGTACGGCGCTGCATGGAGGAGTTCGGCGGCGTGTACGAAGTGGATCGCGAGCTCCTGGGCGAGCTTCGACCCGATCTGGTTCTCACCCAGGCGGTGTGCGAGGTGTGTGCCGTGCCCACGGGCTCGGTGGAGGACGCCGTTGCGACCCTGCCCCGCCGCGTGGAAGTCGTCTCGCTGGACGCGCACACCATCGACGGGATCTTCGGGACGATCAGGCAGGTAGCGGAGGCGGCGGGCCGGCGGAATAGGGGTATGACGGCCGAGGCCCGTCTGCGGAAACGCCTGGACGACGTCACGGAAGCGGTGCGGCCGTGGCCGCAGCCGCGGGTCCTGATGCTGGAGTGGCTGGATCCGCCGTTCGCCCCCGGTCACTGGGTTCCCGAGATGGTGGCGCTAGCGGGCGGCGAGAATCTGATCGGGCGCGCAAGAGAAAGGTCGGAGCAGGTGGGCTGGGAGCAGGCCGGGGGGTTCGATCCAGACGTTCTGCTCGTGGAGCCGTGCGGCTTCGATCTCGAGCAGGCGGCGGCTGATGCCGCGGTGGCGGAGTCACGCCTCCGCGCAGCCGCTCCTAGGGCCTTCGCCGAGCGGGCGTGGTTGCTCCACAGCGCCTGGTTCAGCCGGTCCGGTCCCCGGGTCGTCGAGGGCGTCGAGACGCTCGCCCGCGTTCTTCACCCGGGCGCATTCCCGGAGGATCCGAACCCCCGGATCGCACGGCGGTGGCCGTGATCCACCTTCTCTTCACAGTCTCCCGAGGCAAAGCATGAGTGAGATCGCGCCACAGTCCCGCATCCGGTGCTACTCCGGAGACGCCGGCGGAGTCCGGTTCCTCCGGCCGGATGAGGCGGCGGCGCTGATCCGTGCGGCCCCGGCCACGCCCCCGGTCACGCCGCCGGCCCGCGGCGAAGCACCCTTCACCTGGGTCGACATTCTCGGCCCTCGAGACGCGGACGCGGCGTACCTGCGAGATCAGTTGACGATGCACCCGCTGGCGGTCGAAGACTGCCTGCGCGGTCGCCAACGTCCGAAGATCGATCGTTATCCGGGATATTTCTTCGTCGTCTTCTATGCGGCCAACATCAACGCGGAACGCGGCCGCATGGCGTTGAACGAGATGCACCTGTTCATCGGGACGACGTTCATCATCACCGTCCATGACCAGCCGACACCGGAGATCGGCGAGGTGATCGCCGCCTGGCGGCACAACCCTGCGCGTCACGTCGATTCCGGTTCCGCCGCTCACGCGGTTCTGGATGCCGTCACCGACAACTACTTCCCGGTGATGGAGCATTTCTCGAATCGGCTCGAAGAGATGGAGCAGCGCATCTTCGCCGGGGATGCCGACGCGTCGATGCAGCAGGCGATCCAGTTTCGCCACGAGATGATCCTGCTGCGGAGGATCCTCGCTCCTCAGCGGGACGTGCTCAGCTCCATCGTCCGCCGGGATCTCCCCTTCATCCATCCGGAGCTCGTTCCCTATTTCCAGGACGTGCACGACCATACCCTCCGGGTGACCGAGGAGATCGACGCGTTTCGCGATCTCGTCACCGGTCTCATCGAGGTTCAGACGTCCAATGCCGCAAACCGTCTGAATCGAACGATGCAGATGCTGACCGGCTGGTCGATCATCCTCATGTCGATGGGTCTGATCGCCGGAATCTACGGGATGAACTTCGCCTACATGCCCGAACTGGAATGGTCGGGCGGGTATTTCGGCGCGCTGGCGATGATGGTCGTGGTGGGCGTCACGCTCCTCGGGCTCTTCCGGCGTCGGGACTGGCTCTGAGCCGCTTCCGCGACTTTCTCGATTCCTGCGGAACTTTTCCGACACTCGGCCGAGCGGCGGCGCGGGAGGCGCCGACCGTCCTCCTCAGTGGCCACCGGAAGGTGTCTTCCGACTGATTGAGACGACTCGCAAACGTTGCAGCAGAGCCGCGTTAGGGCGCTTTTACGGGTCTGCTTCCGCGGTCTCCGAAATTGAGAACGGTTGTTGCAATGGGAAAGAGCAGGGACGGGGATGTACAACACTTTGAAATACAAACGGATAGGGGATCTGCTCGGACCACCGGGAGCCCCGTTCGGATAAGGAGGGGCCGATGAACCGCATAGCGCATTTGATGACCGGGACGGATCTCCCGCAGCCGAGCGGGCCCTTCACGGACGCGGAAGCCCTCGAACTGCTGATGGCATATCGTCGAGATCCTTCCAGCGTGCCGTGTCCCACCTGCGGGCCGGAGCAGATCGAGGTACTGGCCTTCATCGAACCGGAGATCGACGCGGAGGGCTTCGCCTCGATGACGGAGCCGGAGGGCGACTACGCCGCCGCTCTGTACTGCCACCAGTGTCAGAGGGCGATCGGGATTCTGGCAGGAGCCGTCTACGGCGACTGATATGGTCGGGAGGATGACTGCCGAGTGAGGGCGGCCGAATCGAATCGGCCGCCCTCCTTTCTTCGCAAGCGTCATCGTTGTGCTCGAACCGATCCTTCGAGCAGCGTCATCGGTCCGAAGCTGGGCTGTCCGAGAACCCCGGCGTCGACACGTGCGGTTCCGCGAAGAGAGTAATCGATCTCCCCTCCGGTCACCGCGCTACCGAGAACGTCGGCGAGGCCGGGGAGGTTCGCGAAGCTTATGGCGATATCCAGGGGTACCACGGCGGATCCGCCGGCCTGCAGCGGCAGGCCCAACGGGAAATCGGCGTCCGCAGCGTCGAATCCTTCCAGGCGGAGCGTTCCAGCGAGAGAGGATAGGGTGATGCCGACCGGATTGGGGTTCTCGACCCGGGCGTAGAGGCGGAGCGAGGCTCCGCCGAGCGGCCGCTGAATGGAAGGGCCGAGCAGCCTGAGCTCGGACTGTTGATCCGAAGCGACGTGGAAGATCGGCGCCTGAATCCCCAGACCGCCGAGGGTGGCGCAGCCCGAGAGACCCAGGAGGGCGAACGTCGCGAGCAGGTGTAATCGAAATCGCATGACCGATGACTCCTCGAGGAGGTGACGAACGGATACCCCGAAGGCAATCGGCATGCCCCTGCTCAGCCGCGATCCCGGAGCCAGCGATCCGCCTGGAACCGCTCGCCGGTGACATCGGCCGCAGCGTCGCCCGCCAGCCAGAGAAAGAGGGGAGCGATCGAGCCGGGCTCCTTCACGGTCCCGGGGTCCTCGTCGGGATAGGCATCGGCACGCATGTCGGTGCGCATGGCGCCCGGATCGACGGTGTTGACGCGCACGCCGGTTCCCGCCAGCTCGGCCGCGAGGTTCATCGTCAGACCTTCCAGCGCATCCTTCGAGATGGCGTACGCGCCCCAGTCCCTTCGCGGGGGTATCGCGGCTCCGGACGAAACATTGATGATGGAGCCGCGGCCCGCCGGAAGCATCTCCCGCAGCACCAGCTGCGACACGATCAGCGTACCGGTGAGATTGACGTCCAGCACGCGGCGCCAGTCGGAGAGCGGGTAGCCGGCAAGGGGCGTTCGGGGCCCGAGGAGGGAGGCATTGTTGATCAGGACGGCGGGCGTGCCCAGCTCACGGCGCGTGCGGTCGATCCAATGCCTCACGGCAGCCTCGTCGCGGACGTCCACACCGGCGGCGAGACATGGCATGCCGAGCTCCGCCACGCGGGTGCAGACGGGCCCCAGGTCGGACTCGGCCCGTGCACAGATGGACAGCTTCGCACCGGCCGCGGCGAACTCTCGGGCGAGTGCCGCTCCGAGGCCCCTGGAGGCGCCGGTGATCATCACTACATCGTGTCTCTCTTCCATCCCCGTCTCCGGTCGAGTGTGGCCCACGACTTCGGCAGCGCAAGATACGTCCCGCAGGGGGCCGGCGAATCGGCGGGGAACGGCCCCAGCATGGAATGGTTACTGCAGGCTGACGCGGCCTGACCACAACGAAGAGGAAGCAGCTTTTTCCCGCCGGCCGGACGCTTGAACGGCAGGGCCGCTGCGGCACAATCAACCTCCGGAGGCAAACGTGACCGGAACGGGTGCAGAGGGCGAGGGCGGCACTGGCACGAAGTCCGGCGAGGTGATCAGTGGGCTCAACGATCTGCTGCAGCTCGACCACGACGCGATCGGAGCCTACGACATCGCCGTCGAGCAGCTCGAGAATCGTGAGCACGCGCTTCAGATCGAAGGGTTCAAGCGCGATCACGAGAGGCACATACGGGAGCTGAACGACCTGATTCTCGAGCTGGGCGGCGCTCCCACGAACGAGCCCCACGCCACGGCTCCGCTGAAGCAGGCGATCCAGCGAGTAGCCAAGGGCGGGGGTGACACGGCCCTCCTGACGGCGTGGCGCGCGAACGAGCTCCAGGTGATGACGAAGTACGACAGTTACGCCCAGAAGGCCCTTTTCTGGGGACCGGCGGCCAAGCGGGTGGTCGACCAGAACGCGCTCGACGAGGAGCGGCACTATTCCTGGGTGGTGGGACTGATGGGACAGGCCGAGGCGCCGGAGCTGCACATCGCGAACCGGATGCGGGAAGGGGTATCGCGGGCGAGGCACTTCGGCGAACATGCTCAGGAGCGGCTCGGCAACGCCGCCGAGATCGCTCGACTGCGGGCCGCGCAGGGCCTGGAGGTGGCCGCCGAGCAACTGGATCAGGTGGCGTCCCGGGAAGCGGCCGCGGCTGGCTTTCGCGGCACGGCGGCGGACGGTGCTCAGCGTGTGGCGCGAGGCCTCGAATCGGGTGCTTCGTACCTGCGGCGAGGCAGTGGCGCGGGTGGCGACCTGCGCGCCAGCGTCGAGGGCGAGGTGCGGGGCAATCCCGTCCGCGCTCTGCTCGCTACGTTCGCGATCGGCTTCGTGCTCGGCCGCATCCTACGCTGATACGGAGGCAGAATGGCAGAGGAGATTCGGGTACGACCCGCGACACCGGAAGCCGCTCGAGCGGAAATCGAGCGGACGAGGGAGCGCATGTCGGAAACGATCGACGAGATCGAAGGTGTTCTCACAAAGAAGCGAGACCACCTGAAGGAGCAGCTGGACATCGCGGCGCGGATCAGGAAAAATCCGCTACACGCGGTTGGAATCGTCTTCGGTGTCGGTCTACTCCTCGGCTTCCTCACCGGCGGCTCCGAAGACGAGGAGGACGAGGAAGACGAAGCGGCGCGGCTGGATGCCGAGGAGCGCGCGGCGCTGTGGGAGGCGCGCGCCCGCCGGCTTCTCTCCATTGCCCGGGCGCAGGAGGAGGACATCGAGGAGCTGGAGATCGATCGCGCCGAATACGGGGCACTCGCCGCCGCCGTCTCGGAGCGTGCCGCCGATCACGACCGGTACGACGAGACGTACGACGACGAGTACGAGCACCCACCCTCCAGGATCGCGGAGGTGGGGGAGGCGGTCATCGGGAGGGTCGGCGACTATCTCTCCGACGCGGCGCACGGAGTGATGGCCGAGTTCC
>JBBDRR010000186.1:0-22825 GCA_040905395.1 Gemmatimonadota bacterium | reverse complement strand
GCCCACGTGGTGGGAAAGTCGATCAAGCCGTGCTCGAGACCTCCCTCGGGAAAGCGGAGCCCGCGGCCATTTATCTCCCGCTCCACGAGCTCCTCGATCTCGGCGATCAGCGTCCCGAACCGCAATCGAAGCTGTTCGGCCTCGGCGTGGTCCGGGTTCTTCTCGTCGAGCACACGATCGCCCCACAATACCTCCAGCACCTGAAGCTGCTCCGCCGTCTTTCGAACGGCATCCATCCGGCGCTCCATCTCCAGGAGGACATCCTCGAGCAGAGGGACGAGGGCGTTCGCTTCGTCCACGGTGAATCTTTTCTGGGGCATTCGCACGGCTGCACGGCGTAATTCGTTCCACGCGAAGGTGCGCGGTCCCGACAGAGGATGCTACGTTCTCGCCGCCGCGCGGCGCCAGTGGGATCCCGGAGAGCCCGACCACCCGAGCGCGATTCCGGTGCCACGCCTCACCCACGGCAACGGGCCGTTCTTCGGATCTTCCGACTCCGAACGGGGTCTACAGCCGACGATTCGACAGTTGAATATCCGACACGGCATGAACCGACTGATGAGCGCATTGAGAGCACTGGGCGTCACACTCCTCCTGGGAGCGGTCGCGGCGTGTGCGCGGGGCGAGGAAGACTGGGTGCTCCCGGACCCGGGGATGGTCACCGAGTGGTTCGGCGAGAGCGCCGAGGCCAGGCTGGATGGAAACGTGCTCGAGATCCGGGGTCGCATGGAGCCTGACCACCTGCGACGCGGAGGGCGCATCTGGGCCCGTAGCGGACCCTATTTCTATCTCTTCAACGTCCACGTCCAGCGTATCCTCGTCGACTATCCGGACGTCGCGGCGGTCCGAGCACGTACCTTCGATCAGCGCGGGCAGGAAGTGGCGACCGCCACGCTCTCGCGAGATCGGCTTTCGGAGTTTCGCTGGGACGAGGCCCTCGCGCGGGCATCTCTCGCGCAGCAGGAGGGTACGCGAAGCCCACGCCTGGTCGAGCGGCTCATCTCGTTCGGAGAGGACCATACCGAGTACACCTACTCGGGGGCCGATACGGACTGACCGCGAATCACACCACCGCGCGAGTTCCCTGCGCGGCACCTCGCCTCAACGCCAAGAAACCACCGAGGACCGGCATACTTTTCTCCGGACAGGAAAGAATTTCCCGTCCGGAAAAACGTTTGATTTTACCTAACTGTAGTATCGACAGTCACCTACGGAATGGCACGCTCTTTCCATCGAGAGGAGCGCAGCAGGTGGTAGTGCGACCGCCCCGTACGTGCCTGAGAATGCCGACTCTACCCCCGTGGCCCTTGAGCGCGGGCACGGCTGAGGGTACCGGGGTGGCTCGCGGCTGAGCTGGAAAGCCGTGTCGGAAGGTGCTCAGCTGCGGGGTGCGCAGCGGTCGGCCACCATGCGTGCATCGGCGCGCGCGGCGTCGGAGGGCGTGCCGCGGGTGTGGGCCCGGTCGTCTTCGATGGTCAGCAGACCGGCGGTGGTTTCGACGGTGTTGCCCTGCGGATAGGTGCGGGTGTAGACGAAGACCGTGAGCTCGTCGTAGCGAATGCGCTTTCCACCGGCCAGGCCGACGGTGATGAGCTCGGTGGCGGCGGCAGCCCCCCTGCGGGCTGCTTCTCGAATCCCGGTCAGCTCCCGCTGACCCTGCAGCAACCCGCCGACGGTATCCGCCAGCACCACCTGATAGTCCAGCTCCTCGAGTTGGTCGAGCGCGCACGAAAACGCGTCCGGCAGCGGCAGCGGAGTCGCACGGGTGTACGACCGCGGCGCACTGCACGCAGCGGTGAGGACGATCAGAGAGAGGAGTGGCAGCAGAGGGCGCATAATCGCAGCGAGGCTGGTCACTCGAGGGGCGTTCGACCCCCGGTAAGGTGTAAGTTTGCCACCTTCATCCGCGTCCGTCCAGTCCCGCGGCGAGCGCTGTCCCGATCGACGGGTGCTCGAAGGCGAAGCCGTGCGCGTCGAGCGCGGCGGGAACTGCCCGCTGGCTCGCGAGCAGGAGCGCCTCGCCCATTCCTCCCGTGAAGTTTCGGAGGAAGAACGACGGTATCCTGAGGAATGCGGGTCTATCGACTTCATCGGCCAGCGCACGTGTGAACTCCTCGTTGCGAACCGGCTGAGGGGAAGTGGCGTTGACGGCGCCCGAGACCTCGGCCTGGTCTATTGCGAATCGGACCGTACGAACCGCGTCGGTTCGGGATATCCAGCTCATCCACTGCCGTCCCGATCCCAACCGCGCCCCCGCCCCGAGCCTGAAGGCGGGCATCATCATCGCGAGCGCCCCCCCGGCCGGGTCCAGCACCAGCCCGAAGCGGGGATGTACGACGCGGAGCCCAGCCGCTCGAGCCGCGTCCGCTCCGTCTTCCCAGGCGACGCAGACGCGGGCGAGGAAATCATCGCCGGGCGGGCTGTCCTCCCGGAGCACGTCCTCCCCCGCGTTCCCGTAGTATCCAACACCCGAAGCGCTCACGAAGATCCGGGGCGGCCTCTGGAGGGAGGCGAGCGTGGTGGCGAGCAGACGGGTTCCCCGCGCACGGCTCTCGAGGATCGCGCGCTTCTTTCCGGGCGTCCAGAGGCCGTTGATGCTCTCACCTGCGAGGTGTACGAATGCATCGATACCCTCCAGTCGCGCCGCGTCGACGTAGCCCGCTTCCGGACGCCACTCCACCTCTTCTGCCCCGGCCCGGCGCCTCGTGAGCCGGAGTACCTCCCAGCCGTCGGCGCGGAAGGAGTCCACCAACGCACCGCCGATGAACCCGCTGGCCCCCGAGACGGCGACGCGGCGTCCGGTCGCATGCGTCATCGGCGAGGCGGAGCGTCCGATCGGCTGGCGCCGCGGTCGTGAGTCGCGATGTCGAAGAGGAGGATCCCCCCACCGGCGGCGGCAGCGATGAAGAGGAGCATCGCGACGCCCGGATAGCCCATGATTCGGAAGCTCGTCTCGACCTGCATGAGCATAGCCGCGGAGACGATCAGGGCCGCGAGCACCACGCCCGCCGCGATCCGGTTCGCAATCTTCTGGAGCCCGGTGAGCAGCAGCGAGTCGTTCACCACGCGGACGTTCACCTCGAGCTCGCGCTCGGTGATGGCGTCGAAGACACGGTTGAGTCGCCCCGGGAGTCGCTGGACGAAGTCGTTCGTTTCGAGCAGCGTTCCGATGATGTGGCTGGGGGACGCATTCTTCACCATTCGCCGGCGCATCAGGTCCGCCGCGTGTCGCTGAATCGCCATGTTCGGTTGGAAACCGGGGTCCAGCGTCCTGCCGATCAGGTCGAGGTTGAGCAGCGTCTTGCCGAGCATCGTGAGCTGCGAGGGGATGATGAGGCCGTGCTCGGCGGCCGCCCGGGTCAGGTCCATCACCACCCGGCCGAGCTGCAGCTCCTCGGTGCTCGCAGTGTGGAACTCGAGCACCTGCCGGCCGATCTCCTCGCGAAAGCCGTCCGCGTCGAAGAGCTCCGTCCGCTCGCCCATGTCTATCGAAGCGTCCGCCGCGTCCCTCCCCCGACCTTCGCTCATCGCCAGAAGCATCCGGAGCATTCCATCCTGCAGGTCCGCCGGCAGCCGGCCCACCATTCCGACGTCGATCAGCGCGATCCGTTCGTCCTCGGTGACGAAGACGTTTCCGGGGTGCGGATCGGCGTGGAAGAATCCGTCGGAAAGAACCTGCTTCAGATACGCCTGGAAGAGCTCCTCGGCGAGCACGCCGCCGTCCAGCTCGATCCGGGCGAGCGGGCTGAGCTCCGTGATCTTGCGCCCCGTCACATAGTCCATCGTCAGGAGCCGCCCGGTCACATATCCCGAGACGGTGCACGGCACCACGATACGCTCGAACTCGCGCATGTTCTCGCCGAGCGTACGGAGGTTCGAAGCCTCACGCCGGTAATCCAGCTCGCCCAGCATCGCCCGCCGCATCTCGAGCACGTTGCGGGAGAACTGGTACCGGCGGCCTGCCTTCGTGTGGTCATCCGCGAAGCGGGCGAGCTCCTCCAGAACCTCGAAATCCTCCAGCACCTGTTCCCGCACGCCCGGCCGCTGGACCTTCACCGCGACGTGCCGGCCGCTCGGCAGCTTCGCCCGATGCACCTGCCCCAGGGACGCCGCCGCGATCGGGACCGGCTCGAACTCCGCGAAGGCGCGGTCCAGCTTCACCCCCATCTCGGCCTCGACGATCGCCTTCGCCTGCTCGAACGGGAACGGCTCTACGTCCTCCTGAAGCCGCGTCAACGCCTCGATGTACGCCGGCGGGACGAGGTCGACGCGTGACGAGAGAAGCTGGCCCAACTTCGTGAACGTCGCGCCCAGCGTCTCCAGATCCGCCGCAAGCTCTTCGGCCTTCGGAGAGTCCACCGGCGCGATGCGGGAGTCGCTCTCCAGTGCCTCCTCGAGGCCGGCCTCTTTCACCAGGTCCGAGCGCCCGTACTTCATGAGCAGCGCCGCAATCTGGCCGTACCTCTTCAGGTGTCTTGCTTTCAGCGTGATTCCCATTGGTCTCGGCGGAAAGGCGTTCTGGCGCGTTCCCAACGCAGAAAGCATGCTCGATACCCACCTCGACAGGGTAACCGCCGGCGGAGAGGTCAGAGCAGCTCCTGATACATGAACCGGCCACCTCGCAAGACGGTCTCCCCACGAACGCAGGAAACCGGCTCACGGAAGAGCGGGCCGTCATGAACGAAGGTGTGGAACTCTCCGTTCTCTCCGCACGGATCGACGCCGTCGGGCAGGTCGTCGAGGAACCTCGCGTCGAAGTCCCGCCCGACGAGGTCGGCCGGCGCCTGCTCGGTATCGACGCAGACGATGATCGCGCGATAACCGCGGGCGAGGAAGTCGCGCGCCAGCGGGCCCGTAGGCAGACCCCAGAGTGGGAAGAGAGCCGTCATTTCGACCGCGGCGAGCATCCGTTCGCGGTAGCGGCGTACGTCCTCGAGATAGAGGTCACCGAAGGCAACGGAGCGGAGGCCCTCCGCCCGGGCGCGCTCGAGGGCGAGCGCCATTCGCATCTCGTAGGAGTCGTTCGAAGCGGCGGGCTCGATCTCGACGGTAGTGAGGGGGATGCCCAGCGATCGCGCCTGCGCGCGAAGAAGGGAGGTCCGCACGCCGTGCATGCTGATACGGTCGTACTCGGCCGTGATGGTCGTGAGGAGCCCGGCGACCGGGGTGGATGCGGCGGCGAGAGCGCCTAACGCCAGGGTGCTATCCTTTCCGCCACTCCAGGCGAGCAACACCGGGCGGGAAACAGATGTCATTGTCGAGGTGGGGTGAAGTAGGTAGTTTGGGCGTGCCGATACTCTCGATCGAGAGATCGTGATCCCTCCGCATCACAAGCTGGAGATCCGCAGCATGAGACAGCTCCTCGTCGTCGGTCTGTTCGCCGTCGTGCTCCCCCTATGGGACGTTTCGCCGAGTGCCGCGCAGGTGATCGAAGCGCCGGCATGGCAGAGTGCCGAAGTACTGTTGCCGCCGCCGGCGGCGGCCCGGCAGGCAGCTAACGGAAGTCGCCCGGTGCTCCGGACGATGGCGACGCTGGCCGGCTCGGCGGGTGCGTTCGCGTATGCACAGTCCCGAACGAATGGCGACCCGGACGATCTGCTCATACCGATGGCCGCTGGAGTGGCCGGCGGCGCCCTCGGCGGACTGCTCCTCAGCAACGCTCATCCGCTGAAGGTGGTGCTGGGTTCAGCGCTGTCGACGCTACCCGCGGGCGCTTTTGCGGTCTTCGTCGCCGGCAGCCTCCCCGACGAGGAGCAGGCGAACATCCCACTCGCGGTCTTTTCGATTCCGCACGGGCTGCTCACGTCCGCCTTCTCGCAGCAACGCTGAAGGTGCCGGTACGACGAGCGGCCTGGTTGACATGACCTGGCCGCTCAACTTTTTACCTCACCGCCAACCGACTTCGGCCCTGAGGCGAAGCGACCTGCCGGGGAGGTTGTAGCCCCGGACTTCGAAGTAGTCCTCGTCGCCGAGGTTGAGCAGTTCGGCGCCAATGCGGTAATGCTCGTCGACCCGCACGGATGCGACGAGATCGAAGACGAGATATCCGGGATAGGTGATCTCTCCCGGTGCCCTCGACACGTAATCGGTGTCGACGCGTTCCCCTACATATCGGCCCGTGAGCCTTCCGTCGAGCCTCTGTCCATCGTCGAAGTCGAGACCGCCGAGGACCGTCAAGTCGGCGACGTTCCTGATCCGCTGGCGGGAATCGGTCGCCGCGAAGCGCTCTTCCGCCTCGAAGATTCGGGTACCGGTGACGAACGCCCGCAGCGATCGGCGCGAGCGTGAGCCGGCGAGTAGCTCGTAGCTCGCCTGTGCTTCGAGGCCCCTGATGTGGGCCTCGTCCACGTTGACGTAGGTCGTTGTGACCAGGACGGTGTCCCCGGCGGCGGTGAGCATCACGTCCGCCTCGGGCAGGGATACGGCGGCGATCCGGTCGTTCACGTCGGTGCTGAAGTAGGTGACTTCCAACTCCAGTTGGGCGACGGGCGGACGCAACGCGAATCCGGCGTCCCAGCTTCGACTCGACTCCGGCCGCAGTTCCGGGTTACCTCGCGTCACGAACACACTCCCGCGCCCCTGCCCCGCCCGCGTCTCCGAGTAGCCGGCGACGTTGAATGCGTGCGGGGTGACGAAGGCTTCTCCGAGGTTTCCGTAGATCTGCAGTCCGTTGGCGATGGCGAGACGGAGGCCGGCGCTCGGCGTGAACTCCAGATACCGCTCGCTGTTCGCGGGGAACCCGCCCAGGTTCGGCGTCTCGCGGATGTGGAAGCCGAGCCGGTCCACACGGCCGCCGGCGGTCGCCGTCAGCCGGTCATCGAGGAGTGAGAGCCGGAGCTGCCCGAACGCGGCGGCACTTCGGATCGCGGAGTTGGGCGCGAAGAGAGTTCCGGGCTCACCCTCTGCGGTAAACGCCTCGGATTCCGCGGCCGCGGCGGTGTAGTCGGCGCCGACGGTCAGCTCGTGGGCGCCCAGGCGGAGGACGTCCTGGGCCTGAGCGCCACGGGTCGTCACGGGCGTTCGGAAGCTCACGTGGTTCGGGGAGGCCGGGGCATTGTAGTAGTCGACCGTCTCCCGCCCCGAGAAGAGGCGCAGGGTCGGCGCCGAGGACTCCAGCGAACCGGTGAGCGAGAGCTCAGCCGATCGACGCGAGACGTCCTTCAGGGAGCGACTGTCGTAATCCACGACGTTGAGATCGCCTGGGTTCTGCACGCCATCGCCTCGAAATCCTTCGCCGAGGAGATCGATCTTCCAGCGGTCAGCAAGCGCATACCCGATCCGGCCGCTGCCGCTGTAGGCGGCGTATTCCGTGAAGGAGAGGACGGAGTCGGCGGTCGTCCACGGCAGCCGCGAAATCGAGCCGTCCGGCAGCGTCTTCAGGAGCGAGTCGGAGGCGAAGGTGCGGTTGGAGCCGGATTCGTATCCACCCCCCTGCCCCGTGGCTCCGAGGGAGATGTCGAAATCGAGCCCTGCGCCAGCCGCGCCGCCCGCCTCGAGGTCCGCACGGTACTCACCGAACGTTCCGTAGCCGAGCGTTCCGCGGCCAACCAGAGCGCCGCCCGAGCGGCGGGTGACGACGTTGACGACGCCCCCCATCGCGCTCGACCCGTAGAGCGCCGAGGCGGGTCCTCGGAGCACCTCGACCCTCTCGACGCCGCCGAGCTGTAGCAGCGCCAGGTTGTTCGTCCCCGCCGGCCGTCCGTTCAGCAGGATCAGGGTACGTGGGTTGATGCCCGAGAACTGAGGTCTGAATCCGCGGATCGAGATACCGGTCAAGAGTCCGGGATATTCGATGACGTCCACCGGAACGGTTCGACGAAGCGCCTCGCCGACGGACGTCGCCGGAACGCGGTCCATATCGTCACGTGTCACGACATCGATCTTTTGCGGTATCCGGTTCCGATCGACGGCGCTTCGCGTCGTGGTGACCGTCACGCCCTGTAGCTCGTACGCGGGCAACGTATCGCCGGGCTCGGTCTGCGCGCGGAGGTTCGGCGCCGAGAGCGTCAGCACCAGGAGCGCGATCGGGCATCGGAGACGACTGCTAGGGGTGATCATCTGTTGATCCCATGTGGTGGTTGAGTGAGTGACCGGCGCGCAACGGCTCGCCGCGAGCGAGGGGCGTGACCTGTACGGAACCGACGTCGGGTCCGGGCCCCGCAAAACGGCTGGTCTGGATGGGCCAGTCGTAGACGCGCTCGAGCAGGTCACGGCGGAGGACGTCGGCCGGCGCTCCGGCGGCGGCGATCCGCCCCTCCTCGAGCAGGATGAGCGCGTCGGCGTACCGAGCGGCCAGGTTCAGGTTGTGGGTCACCAGGAGGACTGTGACGCCGGAGCGAGAGAGGTCGCGGACGAGCTCGAAGATCTCCATCTCGTGCCGGACGTCGAGGGCGAGGGTCGGCTCGTCGAGCACGAGCGCCTTCGGCTCCTGCGCGAGGGCGCGGGCGACGCGTGCCCGCTGCCGCTCGCCGCCCGAGAGGGTGTTGAAGTCGCGGTCCGCGAATCGGCCCACGTCGCAGCGCTGCATCGCCGCGTCGACGGCCGCTCGGTCGCGGGGTCCCACCGGGCGCAGTGCTCCGAGATGAGGGTAGCGGCCCATCGAAACGAGCTCGCGAACGGAGAGCGGAAAGTTGATCTCCTCGTTCTGCGGCACGACGCCCACCGCGAGGGCCAGCTCACGACGCGACCAGGAAGAGAGCGGCCGGCCGCCGAGCTCGATCTCGCCACGTTCGGCTTCCAGGGTGCGGACGAGCAGGCGCAGCAGCGTGGACTTGCCGGAGCCGTTCGGCCCGAGCAACGCGGTGCACCGGAGCGGCTCGACCGTCACGTCGACCGCGTCGACGACCGGAGAGCTATCGCGGCCGTAGCGGAAGGTGAGGGCGCGAGCGGACCACCCGAGGGGTGGGGCGGCCTCCGTCGGCGATGCGGCAGGCGACCTTCGGGCACGGAAGAGCGTCATACCGCCCGCCTGCGAAGGAGCCAGACGAAGAACGGCACGCCGACGAAGGCGGTGACGACGCCGACGGGAAGCTCGGTCGGCGCGGCCGCGATACGGGCGATCGAATCGGCGGACACGAGGAAGGCGGCGCCGAGGAGGGCGGACGCCGGGATGAGGAACCGGTAGTCGCCGCCCCAGGCGATGCGGATGACGTGGGGGATGATGAGACCCACGAAGCCGATGACCCCCGAAACGGCGACCGCGGCGGCCGTCAGAAGAGAGGCGGTACCGTACGCGAGGAGCTTCACCGTCTCGACGGAGGCCCCGAGGTGCGCCGCGGTCTCCTCGCCGATCGCCATGAGGTTCAGCGGCCGCCCCAGCGCCACGAGGAGCGCGAGGGCGGGTACGAAGTAGGCGGTGAAGATGCCCGCCGATGTCCAGCTCGCCCCCGCGAAGCTCCCCATCATCCAGAAGATCGCGGACCGGAACGACTCCGCGTCGGTGAGGGTGAGCGCCAGCAGGATGCAGGCGTTGAAGAAGGAACCGACGACGACGCCCGCGAGCAGAAGGACCCGGGTATCGAGCGAACGGCCGACCGAAGCGGCGATGCGGAGTACGGTGAGGACGGCGACGATCGCGCCGACGAATGCGGCCGCGGGCACGATCCAGGTCGCGCGGGTCGCTATCCCGAGAACGATGGCGCCGACGGCGCCGACCGCCGCGCCACCCGAGACACCGAGGATGTACGGCTCCGCCAGAGGGTTTCTTAGCAGCGCCTGAAAGGTCGCCCCGCTCGCGGCCAGGGCGGCCCCGACGAGTGAAGCCACCACAGCGCGTGGCAGCCGGAGCTGCCGCACGATGGCGATCGACGCCGGATCACCTTCCCCCCCGATCGCCTCCAGCACGCCCATGGTGGTCATGGAAACGGCACCGACACGCACGCTGAGGACGAGCGCCGCTACCGCGATCGTGGCGAGGAGCAGAAGGCGGACGACCACCTGGCGCGGGCTCATCGAGGCCGAGCGGATTCGGAATGGATCGCGTCCCGCAGCACCCGGGCCGCGTCCACGATGCTGGGTCCCGGCCTGTGCAGGATGTCGGGCGGGAGCGTGTGGAAGCGCGTATCGCCGGACTCGAACAGCTCCCGCCACCCCGGCTCCCTGCGCAGCCGTTCCAGCGACGCCGAGGAGGCGCCCGTCGAGGGGATCAGGACGACCTCCGGCGCCCGCCGGACGATCTCCTCGAGGGAAACGTGGGGCGAGGGCGCTGCCACGTCCTCGAACACGTTTCGCCCCCCGGCCACCTCCAGGATCTCGCCGATGAAGACGTTCGGACCCGCCACCATCGGCGGATCGACGCCGATCATGTACAGCACGTCCACCGCCGGTCGATCCGCGACGGACCGGGCGACCGCCCGTAGCTCGCTCCTCATCCAACCGGCGAGCGAGTCCGCCTCCAGACGCATGCCGGTCAGCGCTCCGAGTCGCTCGACGTTCGCGAAGACCGCCGCGGTGTCCTGGGTGGCGACGGCGAAGACGGGGATCCCGACGGCCTCCAGCCTCGGGCGGACGCGCGCCGCGCCCGATTCCTCCCAGGCGATCACGAGATCTGGCTGAAGAGAGGTCAGCACCTCGACGCTCGGGGTGAGGCCACCGCCGACCGACGGCAGGTGCGCGAGGGAGGGGTCGTCGTAATCCGTACGCCCGACGAGCAGGTCGGCCGCCCCGAGAGCGACGAGCGTTTCGGTAGTTGCGGGGAGGAGCGAGACGATGCGACGGGCAGGCCGGGGCAGGCGCACGAGGCGCCCGGCGTCGTCCACCGCCTGCACAGCCGAGTCGGCGGGGACGATGCGCACCGCTTCGCCCGAGCCCGAGTCCGGTTCGCCGCACCCGACGAGCAGCCAGAGCAGCATCGCCGCGACGCGCGTGGGCAGTTGCGAGCCCGCCAGTGGGCCTCTGAATCCGATCAACAAAAAACCCGTCCTTCCCATGACCGGGAGAACGGGGAGCGGCATCGAAGGAGCCGGTGGCCTCAGGAGGACCGTACGACCGAATCGACGCCCGCTCCCCTCCCTCGAGGGGTTGTCATGCGGGAGCGAACGGGGTCGGTCTCCTGGCTCGAGGCGGCTTCGCTCGCCTTCCCACCCCGACCTTCGTCGGGACAGTGGCTGTACGGAGGCAGTGCCTCCGCTGAGCGGGCCGGACCGGCTCTTACACCGGGCCTCTTACAGTGGCGGGGCCGCGCCGGATTCACACCGGCTTCCGAAGACCCCATTCGCGCTATGTGAATCGCAAGCTATACGGGGCCCGGGGCGGGGGCAAGGAAGATGGCCGCCCTGGCACGGCGGCGGCCTTGCGGGCCGGCTCGGCGCGCGGGCACCTTACGGCGACCCCCTCCCTCCACCCCCACGCCCACAGCCGCCAATGGCCGAGCGACGCACGATCAGACTGCTCATTCCGCTCCTGCTCGTCCTCACTCCGTCCGCGCCGCTGGCGCAGTCCGCCCAGGCGGGGATTCCGTCGCCGGAAGAGGTGCTCGGCCACCACGTCGGTGCGGCGGGCAGCCTTGCCGGGTGGGCTGAGATCACGAGCTACTTCGATCGGCTCGATGCCGCGTCCCCGATCGTTCGCGTCGAGAGGATCGGAGCCACTGCGCTCGGCAAGCCGATGATCATGGCCGTCATCACGTCGGAGCGGAACCAGGCACGACTCGACGAGATCCGTGCGACGCAGGCCGCTCTCGCCGACCCCCGCGGACGCGGCGAGACCGAGATCGACGCGCTCATCCAGGATCACCCGGCCGTCACCTTCATCGGCGCCTCGCTCCACGGAAACGAGATCATGGCGACCCAGATGTCGATGCAGCTCGCCTACGACCTCGCCAGCGACCCCGGGCTCACACGCGCTCTCGAGAACGTCGTGGTCCTCCTCGTCCCCGGTATGAATCCGGACGGCCTCGACATCACCCGCGACTGGTGGCTCCGGACCCGCCAGACGGAGCACGAGGGAGCCTCCATGCCCTGGCTCTACCATCACTACGTCGGCCACGACAACAACCGTGACTTCTTCATGGTGACGCAGTCGGAAACCGAGGCGGTCACCCGAGTGCTGTACGAGGAGTGGTTTCCGCAGGTTGTGTACGACGTGCACCAGATGGGCAGCGGAGGCGCCCGCCTCTTCGTCCCGCCGTTCGATGACCCGCTGAACCCCAACGTGGACCCGCTCATCGTTCGGATGACGAACGTGGTCGGGACACAGATGGCGCTGGCGCTCACGGAGGCCGGAAAGACGGGCGTCTCACACCACGCGCGGTTCGATCTCTGGTGGCACGGCGGTGCGCGTACCGTTCCCGCGCGGCACAACATGGTCGGCATCCTCACCGAGGCCGCCAGCGCCAACTACGGTGACCCGATCGCACTGAACCCCGACAGCATCGACCAGCCCGAGGTCGGCTCGATGTTTCCCGAGCCCTGGGAGGGTTCGGTCTGGACCCCCCGCGACATCGTCGAGTACGAGCTCATCGCCGCCACCGCCCTCGTGCGACTCCTGGACCGGCAACGTTCGGATTTCCTCGAGAACTTCGTGGAGCTCGCGAGGAGGCAGATCCAGCTCGGCGCCCGTGGCGAGCCGTTCGCATATGTGATTCCCGCCGATCAGCGCGACTCACCGACCGCGGCCGAGATGCTGCGCGTGCTGCGGCGCGGCGGCGTCGAGGTCCTCAGGGCAGAGCAGGCGTTCGAGGCAGGCGGCCGCAGCTTCGCCCCGGGTTCCTGGGTCGTCGCCATGGCGCAGCCGTACCGCGCCCACGCGAAAGACCTCCTCGAGCCACAGAGCTATCCGGATCTCCGTCTCTACCCGGATGGCCCGCCGGCGCCTCCCTACGACCTCGCCGGGTGGACTCTCCCGATGCAGATGGGCGTCGAAGCGGTGGAGATCGATCTCCCCTTCGATCTCTCCGCGCTGATCCTTCAGGCGGATATCGACAACCCGCCCGGCACCGCGCTCGTCGACGCCGATCACGTGTGGGCGGCGCTCGACCCCCACGTCAACAACAGCCACCGCGTCATTCACCGGGTCCTCGCCGATGGCGGCCGCGTGACGTTCAGCGACGGTCCCATCAACGTCTCACTCGATGGCCGGCCGCTCGTCTGGCCGGCCGGCACCGCCATCGTCAGCGGAATCGCCGACCTGGCGGGCACCGCCCGAGCATGGGCCACCACCCTGGGCGTCACCTCCGTCGGCCTCGGCGAGCAACCGACCGGCCGAACCGTAGATCGGCTGCGGGTCGGCCTCTACAAACCGTGGACTGCCTCCATCGACGAGGGCTGGACCCGCTGGCTCTTCGAACAGTGGGAAGTCCCCTTCGACACTCTCCACGATGCCCGCATCCGGGCGGGTGACCTGCGCCGCGACTTCGATTCGATCCTCATCCCCAGCGTCGGTTATCGATCGATCATGGAGGGGCCCGCCCAGGCACATCCGGATTATGCGGGCGGAATCGGTGAGGCCGGAGCGGCTGCGCTGGAAGCCTTCGTCCGCGCCGGCGGAACACTGGTCCTGCTCGACGACGCCGCGGAGTTCGGGATCGAGCGACTCGGCCTCCGCGTTACCGACATCGAGGCCTCGCAGGACGCGGCGGACCCGGACCGCTGGTATGCGCCCGGCTCCCTGCTGCGCGTCGTCTGGAACGACGACCACCCCCTGGCGGCCGGCATGCCGGACGAAAGCGCCGTGTTCTACGCCCGGGGCCCGGTGTTCGAAGTGGACCCCTCCGCGGATGATGTCAGCGTCGTCGCCCGCTATCCGGTCGGCGACATCCTGATGAGCGGCTATGCGCAAGGCGAGGAGCGGATCGCGGGGCGCGCGGCGCAGGTGGAAGCACGCATTGGCGACGGGCGCGTCGTTCTCTTCGGCTTCCGGCCGCAGCACCGGGCGCAGCCGCACCTCACGTTCAAGACGCTCTTCAACTCTCTCCATCCACGCTGAACTGCCGGCGGGCCCCGTCCCGGTAGTACGGCGCCGTGGGCCCATCCTTTGTTAGGCTGTTCTCGCCATGTATGACTTTATCATGATTTTGCGTCGACAATTACCCGTGGCATCGCATATTTCGACGACTATGTGCACTTGATGTCCCCTTGACATCGTTCCTGCCGACGCGAACGGCTGACGATCTCGAGCATGTGCAATTGCGAAATCCACGTCGGAGACGAACACGCGCAACGCCCCCGCGGGCGGTCGTAGCCAGGCGCTGCGCGATGGCCTGGACGCCGGAACGGAGTTCATCGAGAAGCCCTTTACGCCGCAGGAGCTGCTACGGAAGGTCTCGCACGTGCTGCGTCCGAACGGCGAACTGTGAAAGTGCGGGTGGATCGCTAGATTTGCCGGTGCGTACCCGCACGGCGGGAATTCACAACCGGCAGAAATCCGCGTGTCCTATACAGACGTCGTCCCGGCAGGAACACACGCCCATCCATTCGATCCGGCTGGCTGCATCCGCTTCGATTCGTTGGACCCGGTGCGCGGCGCTCGCTCCTTCGTCTTCGAGCGGCTGTCGGAGGAGCTGGTCGCGACATCGCTGGACGAGGTGGGACCGGCGCTGGAGCATGCCTCCAGACGTGTGACGGAGGGCGCGTACGCCGCCGGCTACCTCTCGTACGAGGCCGCACCCGCCTTCGATGCCGCCCTCGCCGTACAGCCGCCGGTTCCCGGGCTGCCGCTGCTCTGGTTCGGCATCTTCGAGGACCGGCGGGAAATCAGACCGCTGGAGGGGCTCGCGGACGCCGCGGGCACCTACCGGCTGGGTCCGATCACACCCTCTCTCGATCGCGACCACCACGCGGAGCGGGTCCGGCGGATCCTCGATCTGATCGCCGGGGGCGACACCTACCAGGTCAACCTGACGTTTCGCCTGCGGGGCGACTTCGACGGCTCTCCCTTGGCACTGTATCGCGACCTCGTCACCGCCCAGCGTTCGGCATTCTGCGCCTACCTGCCGATCGGGAGCCACACCCTGGTGTCGGCATCGCCCGAGCTCTTCTTCCGTTATCAGGGTTCCCAGATCGAGTTGCGGCCGATGAAAGGGACGCGGCCGAGGGGCCGCTGGTCGGGGGAGGACGACGAGATCGCGCGCTCGCTGGCGGCGTCACCGAAGGATCGCGCCGAGAACCTGATGATCGTCGATCTGCTCCGGAACGACCTCGGGCGGGTAGCCGAGTTCGGCTCGGTGTCCGTTCCGACTCTCTTCGAGGTCGAACGCTACCCGACCATCCATCAGCTCACCTCCACGGTAATCGGCGAGTTACGGGAGGGAGTGCGGCCGCCGGAGATCCTGCGGGCGCTCTTTCCGTCCGGGTCGATCACCGGCGCGCCGAAGATCCGAACGACGGAGATCATCCGCGATCTGGAAGACTCTCCCCGCGGCCCGTATACGGGCGCAATCGGCTTCTTCGGTCCCGGGGAGGGTGCATTCAGCGTGGCGATCCGGACGGTGGTCATCGACCGAATGTCCGGGCGAATGGAGCTGGGCGTCGGGAGCGGAATCACGGCCGACTCCGAACCCGGGGCGGAGTACATCGAGTCGCTCGAGAAGGGCGCCTTCCTCCGGCACCGGCCTGCGGAGTTCGAGCTGCTCGAGTCCTTGCGGCTGGAGATCCCCGGCGGCTACACGCTGCTGGACGCTCATATCGACAGACTGCGCGGATCCGCGAGATATTTCGGATTCGCGGTCGATGAGGGTGCCCTGCGGAGCACGCTGGGCGAAGCGGCCTCCACCCTTCCGGAGGGGGTGTACAAGGTCCGGCTGCTCGTCGACCGGCTCGGCAGTGCTCGGGTGACGTCGGAGCCGATCTCCGCGGACTCGCCGTCGCCGGTGCTCGCCCTCGCCTCGCAACCCGTCGACGAGTCCGACCCTTTCCTCTACCACAAGACGACCCGGCGGACCGCGTACGCTCGTGCGCTGGAAGATGACCCGGACGCCGACGAGATCATCCTCTTCAACAGCCGCGGCGAGTTGACCGAGACGACCACTTCCAACCTGGTGCTCCGCCTCGACGGTCGACTCGTCACACCCCCTGTCGAGAGCGGCCTTCTCGCCGGGACGCTCCGCGGGAAGCTGCTGGAGGAAGGGGCCATCGACATTCGCGTCCTCACGAAGGACGACCTGGCGCGGGCCTCGGAGGTCCTCGTGGCCAACTCCGTCCGTGGCTTGCGCAGGGGGGTGCTTCCGGCGGGCTAGGCGGTGGAGGGAAGGAGGCGCTCAAGCGGCGGGGCGCATCTGCCGAACCTTTTCGGTAAGAAGATGTGACTCACCCCTTCGTGGCACCCCCATGTACCTGATCCTTCTAACGCTATCGCTGCTCGGCGGCCTCTCCGTGGCCCGCCGTATCGTGGAGCCGTCGTGCCCGTCGTGCGCAGGCAAGAGCTGGGTGGATCATCCGCCGCACCTGCAGTGCACGAGCTGTGGATGGTCGACCGCGCCGCTTCCCGCAGTTTCGCTCGTCGAAGAGGAGCGGTCGAAGCGCTGACGTTACCGACTCAGAACGAGGATGTGGCGGTTGCCGCGCCGGACGACTTCTACTTCGAGGTCACGGTCGGCCGCCCGGCCCACGACTCTGCGGAGGTCGCCCACGCTCGAGACGTCCTCGCCGCCGGCCCTGACGATGACGTCCCCTTCCTGGAGCCCGGCGCGCGCGGCGGGGGTGGCGGCGGCCACCTTCAGCACCAGCGCTCCGCGATCGGTCTGGAAGTAGGTCGCCAGACCGCCACCCAGATCGGTCAGCTCGGCTCCGGCTACACCCCCTCGACCGATCGCGAGCGCTTCGGCGAGGCCGTCATTGACGGCGAGCATGCTGTCGACGCGAAATGCGTGCATACGCCCGTTCCGTGTCAGCTCCTCCAGCCGCTGGCCGAGGCTGTCGCCGAGCAGGATGCGAATACGCGAATGCATGCTGTCGGCGTGAACCACGAGGCTGTCGCGGAGAACCTGGAGCTGCCGCCTCGCATCTCCCAGGCGCAGCACGATTTCCTCACCGCCCGGGCCGGTAATCCTCTGCACCATTGGCCGGGCCGCAGCGTCGGCGACCACCGTCAGCTCCCGGTCCCGCTCGGTGCCCCGGCGAATCCTCAGTGTCACCGTGTCACCCGGCTGCAGCGAAGCGCCCAGGACAGCGGGAAGCACGTCCTCCCTCCCGTTCCACCGCACGATGACGTCGCCGGCGCGAAGACCGGCCTCGTCGGCCGGACTATCCGGGACGACTTGGGTGACGCTGACGCGACCTTCGCCGTCGCCCACCGCGTAGGCGAAGCCGATTCGCCCTCGGCTCTCCACTGCCGCCGTCGGCGCCGCGCGTTCCCTGACCTGCGCGTCGGCCGTCGCCGCGAGCATCAGTGCCACGATAGCCATCGTCCCCATCTTCAAAGCGATCGTACGCATCGTTTCAACTTGGTTCAGAACCACTCGTCCTCGTTCGTCGCCATGTCGATCTGGCGCAGCAGCGCTTCGCGCTGGCCGACGGCGGTCAAGTGGAAGTTGTTGATTATCGGATCGGCCGGAGCGTCGCGAAGGGCGGCCTCGGTCGTGAGGACGATTCCCTCGAGAGCGACGAGCCGATCGAGCGGATCGAGCATCTCGCCGTCGTCGGAGACCTCGGCGTAGCGGGTGACTGCGCGCAGGTACTCCTGCTCGGCGACCCGCAGCGCCGCCGCAGCCTCCGACACGCCCATCCCCTGGGCTTCGTCCGCGAGCCGCTGAGGCGGCGCAGGTTCAGGGGTCAGGACGAACGCGCCCGTCACGGTTCCGAGCATGAAGAGCACGAAGCCGGCGGCGATCCGCAGGCCTGCCATCCAGGGTGTGGCTCGTGGTGCCGCGCGAACCGGCAGGAGGCCCTCGTCGGCCAAGGCCTCCTCTATTCTTCCTCTCAGCCCCTCTGGCGCCGGCGGGTCCGGCAGCCCACGGAGCGCCTCCGTCTGCTCATGGATCTCCCGGAGCTCGGCCGCGCATGCGCCACAGCGCTCCAGGTGCTCTGCGTCTGCGGCGGACGGCCTCTCGTCGACCAGTCTCGCCAGCTCGTCCAACGTCAGGTGCTGCATGCTCGCTCTCCTTCCAGCTCGGCAGGCTCGGGTCGCATGAGCTCGCGCAGCTTCGCCCTCGCCTTGAACAACTGACTCTTGCATGTACCCGGGGCGACGCCGAGCATCTCGGCGATCTCGTCGTGCTTGTACCCCTCCACGTCGTGGAGGACGAGGACGCGCCGCATTCCCGCTGGCAGCGAGTCGAGCGCCGTCTCGAGCTCGAGCTTCAGCAGCGGCGTCTCCCGCCGGGCGGCGAGGTCGGGAACGGCAGCGACGATCTGGAGAACCTGCCGGCTTCGCTTGCCCCGCCGCTGGCCACACAGAGCCGCGTTGACCGCGATCCGGTGGATCCAGGTTGTAAACCTGGAGTCGCCGCGGAACCGAGGCAGCGCTCGGAAGACGCGGATCCACGCCTCCTGCGCCATGTCCTCGGCCTGTGCGTCGTCGCCCGCGAGCCGCCTGACGATGGCGTATACCCGCGACGCATGGCGCTCGTAAAGGCGGCCCGCCGCTTCCCGGTCTCCGTTTATGGCGCGTTCGATCAGCTCGTCTTCCATAATCCCCGCGGGTTTCCAGTGACTAGGATGCCCGGTGGCACTGAATGGTTGCCCGCGGCGAATCAACCCGTGTGAATCGAGGCGGTTGGGATTCGCTTTGGCGGGGAACTTTTCCGCGGGATAGGCATAAACGGGCACTCGTCCAGTCACCATAATTGGCCGAAAGCTGCTGAGGGCCGAACCATCGGCTGGTCCCCGGACGAATGCCGCGCTCCGGGGACGCGGGTAAGCAAGGGCGAGCGAGACGCGTTCGATCACGTCCGAGCACTTTATTGAGGACCGGCGGCGGCCCCCGAGCAGCTCCGCCGGAATGAACAAGGTTCTAACCGCAGAAGGATTTCGATGCGTTTTGCTAGGATAGATATTTCGGTCGCCGCCGCCCTCTTCATGACGGCGGCGTCGTTCTTCGCGGGGCCTCTCGCGGGGCAGACTGGAAGCGACCCCCGTTTCGACCATTCCTCCGCACCTCACGCGACCGCTGTCCGGACGGCCGAGTCGATCCAGATCGACGGCCGCCCCGACGAGGCCGCATGGCTTTCCGCACCGATGATCAGCGAGTTCACTCAGGTCGAGCCGAACGAGTGGGCCCCGGTCTCCGAGCGGACCGAGATGCGCATTCTCTACGACGACTACAACATCTACATCGCCGGCTGGCTCTACGATGACGGCGAGCTCACGACACGTCTGGGTCGTCGCGATTCGACCTGGCCGGACACCGACTCGTTCATCGTCTTTCTGGACACCTACCACGATCACCGTACCGCATATCGGTTCACGGTGAATCCGTCCGGTGTGAAGCGCGACGAGATCATCACGATCGGCGGGAGCTCGAACCCGGGCCGCGGCGGACCCTCGGGGACGGGCTTCGGCGATACCTCCTGGGACCCCGTCTGGGACCTCGCGACGAGCGTGACGGACGAGGGCTGGTTCGTGGAGATGCGGATCCCCTTCGGCCAGCTCGGCTATGCCCCCGGCGATGTCCAGCACTGGGGCTTGCAGGCCGACCGCCGGATCGGCCGCAACGCCGAACATGCGTCCTGGTCGTTCACGCCGGTGCTGGAGCGCGCGACGGTATCCCGCTTCGGTCACCTCGAAGGAATCTCCGGTATCCGCCGTGCGGGACGGCTCGAGCTGCTGCCCTTCGCCGCCGGACGTGCCGAGTTCCGCGAGATACCCCAGAGCTCCGACGTCGACTTCACGAACCCCTTCCGCAGCGGCAACGATTACTTCAGCGAGGTCGGAGCCGACCTGAAGTACAGGCTCAGCTCGAACCTGACGCTGAACGCCACGATCAATCCGGACTTCGGACAGGTCGAGATGGACCCGGCCGACCTGAACCTGTCGGCTTTCGAGACGCGCCTGAACGAGCGTCGTCCCTTCTTCGTCGAGGGTGACGAGATCTTCAGCTTCGGTCAGCGCGGAGGGATGAACACGAACATCCTCTACACCCGCCGGATCGGCCGCTCACCGCAGATCTCCCTTCCCGGCGACGCAGTCTACGCCGACTCGCCAGGCGCGACGACGATTCTCGGGGCCGTCAAGATGACGGGCAAGACCGAGGGCGGCTGGTCGCTAGGCGTCCTGGACGCGGTCACGAATCGCGAATCGGCCACCTTCATCGACGAGCTCGGCAGCCGCGATCGGAGCGTCGTCGAGCCGTGGACGAACTATTTCGCCGCCCGGGCACGACGCGACATCAACCAGGGTCGTACCGCGTTCGGCATCATCGGCACCGCGGTCAACCGCGATCTCGAGGACGAGCCGGGCCTCGTAAACCGCCTTCATGGCCACGCATTCACCGGCGGACTCGACTTTCGGCATGACCTGCCAGGCCGCACCTGGTCCTTCTCCGGCGAGTTCACGCCCAGCTACGTCACCGGGGATGCGGCCGCGATACTGCGGACTCAGCGCACCTCCGCCCGCTATTTCCAGCGGCCGGACGCCGATCACCTCGAGCTCGATCCGGACGCGACATCGCTCTTCGGCTACGGCGCGAAGATCGATATCGCCAAGGAGTCCGGCGCGTGGCGCGGGGGCACGACCTTCACCGCGCTCAGCCCGTCTCTCGAGGTGAACGACCTCGGCTTCCAGACGAACGCCGACCGTATCGACCTCAACACGAACGTCGGCTTCGATCGCGCGACGCCGGGGAGCATCTTCCGACGCTGGAACATCGGTGGAGGCCCGAGCGCGACCTGGAACTACGGCGGCGACCTGACCTCCGCCGAGGTCGGCATCGGCGGCGGCGGCCAGCTGCTCAACTACCACAGCATCGGCGGCCGGATCTCGCGAAACCTTCCGTCGTGGAACGATCGCCTCACGCGCGGTGGTCCGCTGACGCGAAGCCCCGGCTCCTACTTCGGCAACGTCAACTTCAATAGCGACAACCGCATGACCTGGTCGTTCCGCTTCGGCACCGGCGGAATGCGGAACGACGACGGCGGCTGGCGCATAAATCTGAACGGCGGCGTGACCGGCAAGCCGACCGAGGCGATCGAGGTTCGGGTAAACCCCTCCTTCAGCCGCAGTCACAACGTCGCCCAGTACGTCACCTCGGTGAGCGACAGCTACGCCAGCGATACCTTCGGCCGCCGCTACGTCTTCGGCTCGCTCGACCAGACGACGCTTTCCCTCGATACCCGCGTCAACGTCACCTTCACGCCCAGACTGACCCTCGAGATGTTCGCCGAGCCCTTCATCTCCAGCGGCGACTACGGCCCGCTGAAGCAGCTCGCCGCACCGAGATCCTTCGACTTCCTCGAGTACGGTACGCAGATCGGCGAGAGCGAGCTCGGCAGCGACGGACGCTACTCGATCGATCCGGACGGCGCCGGGCCGGCCAGCACGTTCCAGATCTCGAACCAGAACTTCAACTACCACTCGCTGCTCGGCAACGCCGTCCTCCGTTGGGAATGGAGCCCCGGCAGCACCCTCTTCTTCGTCTGGCAGCAGTCCCGCACCGAGCGGCTGACCAGCCTCGCCACCGCCGACGCGCGCTCCGCCGGCGACTTCGATTTCGAGAAGGACGCCCGCGCCCTGCTCGGCATCCGCCCCGAGAACATCTTCATGGTAAAGGTGAACTACTGGCTCAATCCCTGAGCCACGTATTGAACTTGTGAATCATGAATTCACAGTTGCAACCTGGTTCTTACTCTTCGACGACTGGTTCGATGGAGTCCCCGGCGGCGTGAATCGCGCGTTCGACCCAGAGGACCTCGACGATCGTCCAGACAAGAATTACGAGCGGGAGGGCGAGGAGGATGCCGAGGAAGCCGAAGATGCTGCCGAACAGGAAGAGCGCGAAGATGGTGATGAACGGGTGAACTTCGGCTGCTTTCGCCATGACGAGCGGTGTGATGAGGTTGCTCTCGAGCTGCTGGATCACGAGCATCAGGCCAGCCACCCACATCGCCTTCGTGGGGTCGTCCAGAACCGCGACCGCGACGGCCACCGCCCCTGCGACCCACGGGCCGATGATCGGAACGATCTCCGACAGGCCCGAGATCACGCCCAGCAGGAATGCGAAACGTACGCCGAGGAGCGTGAGCCCGATCCCGCTCAACAGGCCTACCACCAGGATTGAGATGAGCGTTCCCTTCACCCATCCCTTCAGGCGGATTCCGAGCAGCGAAAAGAGTCGGTGGAAGGAATCGCGGCGATCAGCGGGAACGGCTCGCAGAAGCGGGTTCAGCAGCCTCTCGTTCGGCCGCGCTACGGCGTAGACCGCGCCGATGATGATCACGAACGGCAGGAAGATGCCCTCCACGAGGCTCATCGCCTGGCCCAGGATCTGCGCGCTACCGAAGGCATCGCCGAGAAAGCCCTGCGTCTGCTCCCCGACGAGCTGAACGTTCAGGCCCGTGCGATCCTGCAGCCATTCACTCCACCGTTGGAGTACCTCCTGGAACCGCGGCACCTCGGCCGACAGGCCCCTGAGCTGGCCGGCGAGCGCCGGCACCGCGAACCAGAATGCCGCACCGATTGCCGCCAGGATCAGCAGGCCGAGCAGAGCGCTGACCGCACGGCGATACTGCGGCACCAGCTCGACCAGGACGTTCAGGGCGATCGCGAGAATCGCCGAAGCGAATACGATCAGGAGGACCCTCGTGATCGGGTCGAAGTGAGCGTACAGGATCAACAGCAGAAAGAAGAGCCCGATCGCCTTGTACAGGTGACCGGGCTCGAATCGTCTGCTCGCAGCCGCGATGCTCGTCGGGACGGAGCCGTCGGACGTCGTGTGGGTCTCTGATGCGGGGGGGGGG
>JBBDRR010000185.1:10280-23095 GCA_040905395.1 Gemmatimonadota bacterium | reverse complement strand
ACTAGCAATCTTCGTGCATATCCGCCCCGCGTCCCCGCTCAGCGGCGCGCGCCCCCTGCCCCGTGGCCTCGAAGGCGCGGCTTCCGGCGTATCGACCGGGACGACAAGGAGGCCCCAGACCGCGCGCAAAGCCTCGCCGTTGAGCCAACATCGCCCACCGCAGAGGGCGCTCCCGCACTCTGAGAGCCGCCGGGGTTGGATGCCGCCTGAAGGGAGCGGAATGGGGGATGACGAGCCGTCCGATTCAGGGTGCTGCAGTTCGGTGTCTCCATGCAAGAGGCCAGGAACCGGGCAGACTACCGAGGTTCACGGGCGTCCCGCAACCGGCGACGCCGGCGATACACCCTCTCCCATCGCCGCCCCGATACTCGGTGGAGGCACTGGAAACGTGAAAAGCCGCCGCGACGTCGACCCCGATCTCTTCAATCGGGGCAGGGGCTTCGGACCAGGACGAGCACTGTGTGCCTGGCGCCGTCATCGACGAGAGGAATCACCGGATCGTCGAGCGTCCGGCCATCGACACGCACCTCCGTCACGTCGCGCACCTCCTCCCCGGCCGCGCGGACGGTGATCGAGTAGCGCGATTCTCCGAAGCGGTATTCGATGGCGAACTCCGGCCATGCCCGGGGAATGCGAGGGTCGATGGTGAGGGTGTCGCCGCGCTTGGTGAAGCCCAGGATCCCCTCCAGCCCCACCCGATACATCCAGCTCGCCGCTCCCGTATACCAGGTCCAACCGCCGCGCCCGACCTGGCCCGGCGCCGTGTACACGTCCGCCGCGACCACGTAGGGCTCGACCTTGTACTGCTCGACCTCTTCCGGCGTCCTGGCGTGGTTCAGCGGGTTGAGCATCTGGTAGAGCTCGAAGGCACGGTCACCATCACCGCGCATCGCTGTCGCGAGGACGGCCCAGAGTGCGGCGTGGGTGTACTGCGCGCCATTCTCGCGCACCCCCGGTAGATATCCTTTGATGTAGCCCGGATCCTTCGTGGTCTTGTCGAATGCGGGTGTGAGAAGGCGGATGACGCGGGCCTCCGGATCTACGAGATGCCGCTCGAGCGAGCGCATCGCTCGCGCCTGTCGATCGGTCGAGCCGGCCCCTGAGATCACGCTCCAGCTCTGCGCCAGCGAATCGATGCGGCACTCGTCGCTGGTGCTCGACCCGAGGGGTGTGCCGTCGTCGAAGTAGGCGCGGCGGTACCAGTCGCCGTCCCACCCGTGCGCTTCCACGGCGGCCTCGTAGGCGGCTGCGCGGTCGAGGAAATCGGCCGCGACCTCGCCGTCGCCCCGTCCGTCCGCCCGCTCCGCGAAGGCGCGGAGGGTGGCGATCAGGAACCAGGCGAGCCAGACGCTCTCGCCGCGTCCCTCGACCCCTACCCGGTTCATCCCGTCGTTCCAGTCACCGATGCCGATCAGCGGAAGGCCGTGCTCGCCCGCGGTGCACGCCCTCCGCAATGCGCGCAGGCAGTGCTCGTAAACGCTCGCGTGTTCATCGGTGATCGTCGGGAGATCGTAGACCTCGTGCTCGTGTGGCTCGAGCATCCGCATCGCGAGGAAGGGCACGTACTCGTCGAGCACGCGGGTATCGCCGGTAACCGCGATGTAGCGGTCGACGACGTAGGGCAGCCAGACGAGGTCGTCGGAGAAGCGGGTGCGGACGCCGCGGCCGCTCTGCGGGTGCCACCAGTGCTGCACGTCGCCCTCGACGAACTGCCGGGCTGCGGCCCTGACGATCTGCTCGCGAGCGGTGGCCGGCTCCGCGTACACGAGGGCGAGAACGTCCTGGAGCTGATCGCGGAACCCGTACGCGCCGCTGCTCTGGTAGAGCGCGGATCGCCCCCAGATCCGGCAGGAGAGCGCCTGGTAGAGCATCCACCGGTTGATCATCGCGTCGAATGCGGGATCGGGGGTGCGAACGCTGACCACCGATAAGCGGTCCCGCCACTCGGCGGCGCTGCGGGCGAGCGCGGCGCTGGCGTAGGACACGTCCCGGAATCGCGTGACCGCATCTCGGGCGTCGTCGACGTTCGGAACGGCCCCGAGGATCACGACGATCTCCCTGGTCTCGCCCGGCCCCAGATCGAGCACGGTCTGGAGGGCGGCGCATGGGTCCAGGTTCGTACCCGTCGCTCCATGGAGCGGGCCGAGGTGGAGCGCAGCGGGATCCGCTGCCGAGCCGTTCCGGCCCAGGAAGCCGTGGCGGTCGGCGGTGTAGGAGGTCACCCCTTCGCTCAGCGCGAAGAAAGCCGCACGGGTGGCGAACTGGGGATCGAAGAAGTTCCGCGCGACGATCGCGCCGAGATCCGCGTCGAAGATGGTACGGACCTGGTGCTGTGTCTGCTCCCGATGGACCCCGAGCGTCCACTCCGCGTAGGCCGTGACGTCGATCCTTCGGGATCGGCTGTCACGGTTGGTGATCTGCAGCAGGGAGAGCTTGACCGCCTCGCCCTCCGCCATCCCCATCGTCAGCCGGGTGGCGATCCCCTCGTGCTCGCACTCGAAAACCGAGCTGCCGGCGCGATGCTGGACACGATATTCCGCTTCCGAAGCGACAGGAGCCGGGGTGGCGCTCCAGAGAATGTCCGACTCGACATCCCGGAGATAGATCGCTTCGGAAACCGGGTCGCTCACCGGGTCGTTGTGCCAGGGGGTGAGCCGATAGAAATAGCTGTTCTCGGCCCAGGTGAACCCGCCGCCCCGTTCCGTGACGATGAACCCGCCGTGCGGGTTGCCGACGACGTTCGCCCACGGCGCCGGCGGAAGCGAATCGCCGCCGACCCTGATCTCGTAATCGCCATCGGCGTTCAGCCCGCCGATGCCGTTGTCGAAGAGCAGGTCGGTGCGAGGAGCGCCCGGGTGGGCGGGTACGGTCTCGATCCCGGCCGTGGCCGCATTCACCCGAAGCGGAGAGCTACGCGGTGCGATCGGCGCACGGATACCCCCTTCACCGTCGAGCTCCTCGGTGCCATCCGCGGCCGTCGCCGAAGTCGACGCGATTCCCGGAGGCCTGGGCTCCCGCCGTGGCAGCGCGCCGGGCGCCGCCTCGTCCTCCTCTTCGTTCTGTGCTTCGATCGACTCGAGCAGACGCGCGAGCGTCCGGCCATCGCATGTGACGCAGACGCGGGCAGAGCCTCGCAGCATGAGCAGCGTGTCGGCCCCCAGCATGTCTCCCCGGCGGATGTAAACGCCACCCGGCCGGTCCATCTCCGCATCGTTCGCTGCAAACATCGCCTCCAGGATCTTTTCGTGAAGCTCCTGGAAATAGGAGGATGGGTGCGTGTTGAGGATGACGAGATCCACTGTCATGCCGCGGCGGCGCCAGTAACGGTGGGCGACGAAGAGCTGTCGGAGGGTCTTGAGCCCCTCCTCCGCCGAGATCGTGGCGAGAACGATCGGGTGGTCGCCGGAGATACCGGCCGCCCAGAGGAGGGGCTGTGACCCTTCGTTCCCCAGCAGCTCCTCCGGGGGCGCGCGAAGGTCGGCTGTCGGATAGACGAGGAGGCCCGCGATCTCCTGGAAGACTGCGGCGTCCGCGGGGGTGAGGCCGAGCTCGCGAAGCTCGACCTGCTGCGTCGTCCAGGCGAGATCCAGGGCCCGCTGGCCGGCGTGCGGATCGTGGTAGCGGCTCGCGAGCTCGAAGGCGCGGCGGCGGGAGGCGGCGACCAGCGTGGTGAACACCACCGTCGCCGACTCGCCCGCCTCCAGCCGAACCCGCGCGCGCAGGGCGAAGACGGGGTCGAGCACGGCCCCCGTCGTACCAGAAAGCGAGCCGCCGGCCGCGAGCGCCGCGGGCGCGCGTGGGGTGGAGCCCCTGCCGAGGAAGCGGGACCTATCGGTCTCGTAGGTAACTTTGCCGACCCGGTGCTTCCCCGCATCGACCACGTGGACGCACCAGAGCGACCGCTCGGTCGCGGAACGTGGCCTCCGCGTAGCGGTGATGGCGGTACACCACTCGTGCCATTCGGTCTCGACGAAGAGCTTGGCGAAAGCGGGATGCGCGCGGTCGGCGTCGGCGGCTCCGAGCACGATCTCGCCGTAGCTTGTGAGCTCGATCTCCCGGGTCTCCTGGGTCTCGTTGGTGACGGTCACCGACCGGACCTCGGCGGCGTCCTCGGGCACCACGGCGATCTCCGTCCGCGTCTCGATTCCGCCGTCGGAGCGAACGAAGGTCGCCCGGTCGGTGGCGAGGAGCGCGTGATAGCGGTCGGCGGTGACGCACGTCGGTTGATGGGCGGCGGACCAGGTGTGGCCGGTCGTTACGTCCCGAACGTAACAGAACTGGCCCCACGCGTCGGTGGTGCTGTCGGCCCTCCAGCGGGTAACGGCGAGATCCTCGAAGTGACTGTATCCCGACCCGGAGTGGCTCACCATGACGGTGTAGGGTGCGCCGCCGAGGAGGGCGATGTGCGGCCGCGGCGTGTCCGGCCGATCGAACTCGCGGACGGCGGGGGTCTCGACGTTCGGATCGGGAAGCGCCTCATCCGTCCGCGTCTCCTGGGCCTTCTGGAGGATCAGACGGCGCGGTATACGCTCGTGAAGGAGGAGCTCGGCCGAGCGGACCATCGGATCGGAGTGGAATCGCTCCTGCCACACGTGCTCGCGGAGGGCATTGGTGAGCGCCGCGAGGCTCATCCCGAGATGGTGCGCCATGTAGTTCGCGACGACCGCATAACGCTTCCCCGGCTCCGGCCGGGTGTAGTCCAGCGCGTCGCGGAAGCCGTACCGACCCATCGCCCCTTTCGCCTCGAGGGCAGCGAGGTTCTCGAGTGATCGCTGAGGCTCGACCATGACGGCGAGCGCGGAGGCGTAGGGGGCGATCACCAGGTCCCTCCCGAGACCCCGCTTCAGCGCCAGGTCGGGGACGCCGAACGCGCGGTACTGATAGGTGAGGTGGCGGTCCCGGAGGTTGTAGGCGCTCTCGCTCACGCCCCAGGGGACCCTGCGTTCCACACCATACGCCACCTGGCGGCGGACCGCCCCGTGGTAGCTCTGGTCGAGCACGGTGAACGGGAAGGAGCGCATCACCAGTGCCGGCATGAGGTACTCGAACATGCTCCCGCTCCACGAAACGAGCGCGGTTTCACCGGCGGCGTGGGTGAGAGAGCGGCCGAGCCGGAACCAGTGGTCGAGCGGGATATCGTTCTTTGCGATGGCGATGAAGCTCGCCAGGCGCGCTTCGGAGGCGAACAGGTCGTAGTAGGACGGGTCGCAGCTGTGGCTGGCGACCTGATAGCCGATCGAGAAGAGCTCGCGCTCCTCGTCGAAGAGGAAGCGGAAGTCCATCTCCATTACGTATCCGAACGCACGTTCCGCGATGGCCTTCAGACGGTCCGAGGTTTCCCCCGGCTCGCTCGTTTCGCTAGCGAGGTGATCCTCGACCCGGTCGAGGCTCCACCCGATCCATTCCTCGGCGCGGAGGGCGAGCTCCGGGGTGAGCCCCGCATCCGCGAGGGCTCCGCGCGCGAGTTCGAGTGAGGATGTGATCGACTCGAGCCCGTCCCGCGTCGCTCCGTGCTCGCCGGTGTTGTCGGCCAGCGTTCCGATGGCGGTAGAGAGCTCGGCCCGTGCCACGCGGATTGCCGGCTCGACGCGCGGAAAGCTCCCGTGACCCGAGGCGGCGAGCTCCTCGATGCGCTCCATCGCGACGTCCAGGCCCGTCCGCAGCGCCGGGACGAGGCGCTCGGCGACTACCGAAGGGAAATCGGCGGCGAGGCATGCCTGCCGGATCGCGAGCAGATGCCCGGCGAGATTTCCGCTGTCGACGGTGGAGACGTACGCCGGATCGAGCACCCGCAGGTCGGTGAGATCGTACCAGTTGAAGAAGTGGCCGCGGAAGCGGCGCATCCGCTCGAGGGAGCGAAAGGCGAGCTCCAACCGCCGCGCCATGTCGCCCGCCGAAATGAAGCCCAGGTCGTGCGCGCTGCCGATGGCCAGGAGGTGAAGCCCGATGTTGGTCGGAGACGTCCGCATCGCCACCAACGGGATCGGTTCTTCCTGGAAGTTGTCGGGTACCAGCCAGTGGGTCTCCTCGCCGACGAATCGGTCGAAGTAATTCCAGTGGAGAAGCGCATAGCGCATCGCCTGCTGTCGCAGACCGCCGGGAAGCTGCCGGTTCCCCCGCTCCGGCGGGGCACTGAGGGAATGAGCCACCGAGGGAGCTGCGAGCCACAGGGCGATCAGCGGAGAGACCGCCAGGATCAGTTCGCCGCGCCGCAGCGGAGCATCGGCCGCGAGCGCCGCGGCGACGACCAGAACCCCGATCGCCCCGACCGTGGCGAGAGCAGGCGTCATCACGCGCCACACCCCGCGCGCCGAGGCGGTCATGCTCCGCTCCATCGTCGAGGCGGTCTGCCACTCGAGGAGGTTCCGCCGGCTCACCAGCAGCCGCCATCCGGTGCGGACGATCGCGTCGGCGGAGATCCACGCCTGGTGCGGCAGAAAGACGACGACGAGCGCAAACTGCTGTGCACTCGTCACCGCATCGCGACCCACCGCGCCATAGTACGCGCGCCACGACTTGTCGAGCGGGGGACGGAGCGCGGCGAGGAGAACGGATACGATCCACGGGGCCGCGATTGCGGCGAGCCCCAGAGCCGTCCAGCGCAGCGGAGAGCCGGGCAGCACCGTCCATCCTGCAGTGAGGAATACGAGCTGGCCGATCTCGACGGTGCTCCGGCGCAGGTTGTCGAGGATCTTCCATCGCGAGAGGAGCGACAGGCGGTTCGGCTCGGGACCGTCCGGCCCGGGCACCTTGGGGGTCAGCCACCCCAGGAGCTGCCAGTCGCCCCGGATCCAGCGGTGCTTGCGCCTGGTGTGCGTCAGGTAGCGTGCGGGATAGTCGTCGTAGACGGTGATCTCGGTCGCCAGCCCGGCACGGGCGTAGCTGCCCTCGATGAGGTCGTGCGACAGCAGGGTATTCTCCGGGAAGCGCCCATGGGTCGCGAGCTCGAAGGCATCGACTTCATAGATCCCCTTTCCCGTGAAGCTCCCTTCGCCGTACAGGTCCTGGTAGACGTCCGAGACCGCGGTCGTATACGGATCGACACCGGGGTGACCCGAGTGGACCCGCGCAAAACGCGAGCGGTGGGCACTCGGGAGGGAGATCCCCACGCGCGGTTGCAGGATCCCGTAGCCGCGGACGACTCGGCCCTCCGCTTCGTCGTAGACAGCTCGGTTCAGCGGGTGCGCGAGCGCCCCGACCAGACCCGGTGCCGCATCGGGCGGGAGGATGGTGTCGGCGTCCAGCGTGATGACGTAACGAACGCCTCGGAGCGGATCGACGTTCCCTTCGATCGCCGAGAAGGCGTCGGCCGCGCCGCCCCGGAGAAATCGGTTGAACTCGGCCAACTTGCCGCGCTTCCGCTCCCATCCCATCCAGACGCCCTGCCGCGGGTTCCACCGGCGGGGTCGGTGGAAGAGGTGGAAGGCGTCCCCCAGTGCCGTCGCGTAGCGCGTATTCAGGGCACGCACGCCCTCGACCGCGGCGGCTACGATCGCCTCGTCCCCGTCGAGAGCTTCGCGGTCGGCGTCGGTGAAGTCGCTGAGAACCGCGAAGTGCAGATGAGCCTCGCGGTTCGCCAGGAACTGCACTTCCAGGTTCTCCAACGCCTCGGTGACGGCTTCGACACTGTCGAACAGAGTGGGAATGACTACAGCGGTCCGGAACTCCGCCGGAATGCCGCCCGGCACGTTCATGTCGAGCTTCGGCAGGGACCGCGGGGGGAGGAAGGCGGTGACGAGCTGATTGACGACGCTGATGGCGATATCGCTGGCGGGGATCAGCGCGACGAGGATCACCAGCAACCAGGCGGTGATCGCGAATGGGCCCGCGAGCCAGAGCACCGCCGCCAGCGCGGCGAACGTGCCGGTCAGGACGCTGCCGACGAAGACGGCGTTCGGATGCGCCAGGATCCATCTGTGCGCCGACTGGCGCGGGCCCGGGCGGTAGGAGGTAGCGGCTTCGAGGTCGACCAGGCCGTCGTCCACGAGATAGTAGCCGACGTGGGAACGGAGCAGGGTGGTCTTCCCACCCTCCGGGTCGGCCGGTGCCCGCGCGCCTTCTCGAGCGAGGTCCACAGCGGCGAGGGCGACGTCCGTTTCCGAATGCCCGGTCCGCTGCGAGATCCGCTCGACGACGTGCCGGTATGCGTCACGGGTGGCGAAAGTCATCCGGGGATAGAAGCCGGACGGGTCGAGGCGGAGCGCCGCCTCGACCTCGCTCTGCCGCTCGACGACTCCCTTCCAGTCGATCCGGGAGATGGCGCGCAGACTCATGATGCTGTGTGCCATCATGACCTGCGTCAGCGCCAGGTGCTGCGTGGACCGAGCGCGAGCCTCCTCGGCGGGAACCGCGCGATCGCTGATCCACTCCTCGATCTGGGCGATCGACTGGTAGGACCCGCGACCCAGCCGGAGCTGGTGCAGAAAGCGCGTGATGAAGACCGCCGTCAGCCGTGGCGGGGCGCGCACGAACGCGTCGAGCGCCTCGCCGTGGGCGGCAACGCCTTCCCTGCTCGCGGCCTCGATCCGCGTTGCCCATTCGTCCGCGATCTCGATCTCGTCCATCCGCTGCACGGTGCGCAGCGCCATCCGCCGGACGCTCTCGATGAGCGCCAGGCGGAGCATGGCGGGCAGCGCCCAGAGCTCACCGAGGGAGAGGGGCCCGACCTCCTGGAACGCGGCGACCAGAAGCTCGAGATTCTCCCGGTCGACGCGTGCTTCGGAGTGCGAGATCAGGGTGATCGCCAGTTCGTAGACTCGCGGGTATCCGGCCAGCGATCCGATCGTAAGCTCGGGTAGCTCACGGTAGTAACTGCGCGGCAGAGTTTCCTTCACCTCGCGGATGTGCTCCGTCACGACGTGGAAGTTGTCGAGCAGCCACTCCCCCGCCGGCCCTACGTCGACGCCGCGATCGGCCCCCGCGACAAGTCGCGCGTGGACGTCGTGAAGGATGTGCCGGGTGTCGGTGAGCCTCGTGAGGAGGAGCGCGCCGCGCCGCGCGGCGCCCCGCGGAGTGTAGCGTTGCGCCCGCGCCACGGTGCGGGCCTTCTCGGCGAGCTGGTCCGTTCCCAGAAGCTCGCCCCGGATCGGCCCCGACAGGAGCTCGCTCCGGCCGATCGAGCGTCGCTCGGTGAGCGCCGATCGAAGACGGCTCGGGATCAGTGAGGATATATCGTTCAACACGTGCTCATTCGGGCAGGGACAGGGTCGTTGCGTTCGGCTGGAGATGGGGTGTCCACGAACCGGGCCCGGCACGTTCCGAGCGGGAGAGCCGAGGCAGGAGACCACGCCGGTGACGCACCGGGCGGACGACCTAGACGCGGAGCGAACACCGGAAGCCTCTCGCTGCGTAGTAGGACTCCGCGCCGTTGTGGTACACGAAGACGGTTCCAAAGCGGAAATCGCCGAAGATGGCGCCGCCGAGCTCTCGAATTTCGCGCGGCGTTCGAAGCCAGCTCGATGTCTTCGTGTCGAACTCGCCAAGCTCCTGCAGTGTCCGGTATTGTTCTTCGGTCAGCAGCTCGGCTCCCATATCGGTCGCCATCTGGACTGCGCTGTTCTCTGGCTTGTGTTTCTTCCTCGCCTCGAGCGCCTGGCGATCATAGCAGACGCTCCGGCGCCCGGCGGGACTCTCCTTCGAGCAATCGACAAAGAGGTACTCGTTCGCCTTTCCGTCATGAGCAACCACGTCCGGCTCCCCACCTGTACGCTCCATTTCGCCCAGCGACCAGAGCTTCTCGGGATCGGATTCCACCTTCGCTTGCACGCTGCCCCAACGGACCCGATCGTGGCGGGCCATGTTCTTCTCGAATCGGATTCGTAGCGTCTCGACCAGTTCCCGGCGCTTCTCAGGCTCGAGCCCCCTCGCAGTCCCCCTACCCATATGTCTCCCTTCGTGGATTGTGATATGGCAACAACTTGACACAAGTCGCACGGATCTGGCCAGCCACCGGGAAAGTCACGGCGCCGCTTTCAAATACCCCGACTTCGGACCGCCGAGGGCCACGAGGAGCAGGTCGCCACCGTCGAGGGGTCTCCCGAACGACCTCCCGACTTGGCGGTGGCGCTGCGCGGGAGTATGCTTTCGGAGTCACTCGAGGAACCGGTCCGGTCGATCCATCGCTGCCGAGAAGCCGCCTGCCCGGGGGCGGAATCGTATCCGTACGAGCATGGCAGAACAATCCAAGGAGGGGGATCTCGATGCGCGCTTCAGCGGTGGCATTCCTGGTCTGCGCCATACTTCCACAGGCGCTTACCGCTCAGGTCGACCGGACAGACTCGATCCCCGTCGAAACGCCGGTTGCGACGATGAGCGAGCTCATGATCCGAATCCTCTACCCCGCATCGGACGCGATATTCTACATCGAAACGAGGGTGCCGAGCGACAATGGCGAATGGGGTGAGCTCGAGGCGAAGGCGCTGATGCTGGCAGAATCAGCCAACCTGCTGATGATGCCGAGTCGCGCCCGCGGAGATCAATGGATGAGGGATGCGTTGCTGTTGCGGGAGGCCGGGGAGGCGGCGTATCACGCCGCCCGAAACAGGGATGTGGAGGCTCTTGCCGGGCTGAACGACCAGCTCTATCAGTCGTGTGTCAGCTGCCACGTGAATTTCCGACCCGACTACGGCCGCCGGCCGTAATCTCCACGGTCGCTGCTTCCGATTGCCCGTCGGCGGACCGGCCGACCCGACATCCAGGCCGGCACCCCGTCGCCTCAGAAGTAGGTGGCGATCGAGAAGAGCGCCCCCGCTTCGTCGCCGCCATTGTTGAAGCGGTCGCGCGTCCAGCCGCGATAATAGTCCAGCTTCAGCACGGCGTCCTCCGAGGGGCGGAAGTTCAGCCCGGCGGTGATCCGCTGGACCGAATCGCCGACCAGGTCGGCGTCGAAATCCACGCCGTCGTAACGGGCCGCCAGAGCGAAGAAGGATCGCGGCATCGTGCGGACCCAGCCGCGGCCGAACTCCCGGACCGCCTGCACGTAGATCCCCCGCTGGCTCGTCGCGTAGATACCCTTCAGGCCCGGCGTGATGCCCAGCTCCGCGACCGCCATCTCCCCGCTGAGCTCGACGCCGCCCACCATCGCTTCCATATCGAACGCCCAGATCGACAGAAGATGCTTGTCGTCGACCTGCTCGCCGTCGAGGAGGAAGGTGTTGTACGCCCCGCGGTGGCCGGAGATTCCGACCTCGTAGTCGACGTGAGGGCTCCAGGCGATCCGCCCGACCGCCGCCGGTGAGCCGTTGTTGTCCTCGGCGTTCTTCTTCCCGACCGGGATCCTGGTGCCGTCGGGGGAGTCGTTTATCAGGCCGTCGTGAAAGCCGTTCACGGCATAGACCTCATACGTGAGCCGGCCGGCCCCGCCGAGAGTGAAGAGGCCGAGCGCTCCGATCCCCGGCTCGGTCAGCGCGGTACCGATGAGCTGCGTGGAGACGAGCGGCCGATCGGTAAACTCGTTTCGCGGGCTGTCGTGCGAGAGGTTGAAGCGCCCGAGGGGCGAGAGGATCGCGCCGGCCCGGACCGTGAAGGACGGATGCACGGCGACGTCGATCGCGGCGAATTCCAGCGTGACCTCCTCCCCGAGCTCCTCGAATTCGAGCTCCGCGCCGATCCGGACGATCTCGTTGACCTGGGTCGCGGTGAAGATATTCCAGCGTCGCAGCTCGAAGCCCAACCCGTCCCTGATGCCGTCCGTCTGCTCCCACCGCGAATGCGCCTCGGCGTACCCGCCTATCGCCGTGCGGCCGAGCAGGCTCGTGAGGTACGGCTTGTCGTAGACCCCTCCGGCGACAAAGGGCTGGGGCGCCTGCGCCGTATCGGCCACTTCCTGGGCACTCGCCCCGGCCGCCGCGAGCGATGCCAGCCCGATCGCGCACGCGAAAATCGCGGTACGTCTCATCGTTGCTCTCCCACCTGAATGATCAGCTCGCCGCCGCTCGTGGCGACGGGGTACTGTCCCAGTGGCCGCTCGGCAGGGCCTCGCACCACACTCCCCGTTCGCTCGTACGTCGATCCGTGGCAGGGGCAGACGAGCCACTCTCCCGCGATATCGACCGTGCATCCCAGGTGCGTGCAGATCGGCGACACCGCGGCGAATCCCCCATCGGCGAGCGCCAGAACGTAGATCGGCGTGGCGGACTCCTCGATCTGGATCCTGAGGTGCCCGCCCGCCCGCGCGAGCTGCGGGAAGTCCCCGAGCTGGAGCCGCACGGTGCCGTTGGAGGGCCTGACCCGCGTCACCATGACGCTGGCGCAGCCAGGAACCGCTATCGCGGCCAGCATCCCCGTCGACAGTTGCACGAACTTCCGTCGTCCGATCGCCATCAGCGGGACTCGACGAAGTCGAGCAGCGCGTCGCGGGCTTCCGCGCTCGATCCCGCGAACGCGTCTCGCGCCGCTTGGCCCTCTCCGCCGTGCAGCAGGATCGCTTCTTCCACGGTCCGCGCCGAGGCGTCGTGCATCAGGAAGGCGTCGCCGTTCAGAAAGTCGCGCATCACCCGAAGCCCCCAGAGCGGCGTCGTCCGCCACTCGCGGCCCGTCGCATCACCATCGGGCCGGCCATCCGCCAGCCCGTCGCCCATGTCGTGGATGAGAAGGTCGGAATAGAGCCGCACCGGCTGGTCCGATAGCGCCGCGATGGTGCTCGGCCCCGTCCGCAGCTCGGGTACGTGACAGCTCGCACAGCCGATCTCGAGGAAGAGCTGCTCCCCCTGCCGCCGGCGCGGCGTCATCTCTCCCGGTGCGGGCGGCGCGAGCATCCGGACGTACGCCAGCGCCGCCAGCACCTCCGCCTCGGGCAGCTCCGGGTCCGCGACGCG
>JBBDRR010000185.1:1876-10180 GCA_040905395.1 Gemmatimonadota bacterium | reverse complement strand
ATCGCCTCGATCAGCCCGACACCGAACACCGGCGGAGGCAGCCGGACGGACGCCTGCACTCCGTCGGGGAGCTGCTCGGGCACCGCCCCCGCAATCGCCTTCGTCTGGAGCTGCGGCCCACCCAGGTGCGGGACGAGATCATTGCCGATGCTGAACCTCGTCAACGCGTTCTCCGGCCGACCCCGCCCGTCCCCGCTGTGGCACGACGCGCACGAAACGTTGTTGAAGATCGGACCCAGCCCCTCGTTGGGTGAGAACTGCCGGCCGAACGCCTCGTCGCCCGCGTTGAACGCGGCAAGCTCGCCTGCGGTCAGACCCGGAAGCGGCCCGTCCAACAGATCGTCCGGGTTGGGACCCTGTGGATTCAGCAGCTCGCAACCGGTCGCGGTGAAGACCAACAGGAGCGCAGCAGTACGCAGACCCGAACATCGATTCTTTCGCATTGGCGCCGCACGTTGAGCGTGAACTGATTTGTTAGTTCGTACTTCCCAACATCAACTTTCGTGCTGCCTAAATTAGAGCGCGACCGGGAGGATGGCAAGGCTTCTCCCCCGCGGCTTGGCGGGTCGTCCGGGAAGGTTCAGCGCTCCCGGCACCCGGCCGGGAACCAAAAGCAGGGCACGAGCATTCACTAAGCAGGGCCGCGCCATCCCCGACGCGGGACGGGGTCCGCCGAGTCTCCCTTTTTCGGTCCCCGGCGCACCGCCTGTCGTCGTCTATCCATCCAAACCGGAGAAGAGAACATGATCGGAGTTTCTAGTGCAGCGAAGGCCGTGAGCATGGCTGCACTCGCGCTGGTACTCAGCGGCGGAGCCCTTTTCGCGCAGGAGAAGGAGGCGTTCACGCCGGAGCGGTTCGCCCAGCTCCAGGAAGAGGGCGCACTCATCCTGATCGACGTGTTCGCCGACTGGTGCCCGACCTGTGCTCAGCAGCAGCAGATCCTGGCCGCGTTCCAGTCCGAGCACGCGGACATTCCGCTGCATATTCTGGAAGTCGATTTCGATGACCAGAAGGAGTGGGTGACGCACTTCCAGGCACCGCGCCAGTCGACCCTGGTGCTGTACAGCGGCGAGGAGCGGGTCTGGTTCAGTGTCGCCGAGACGAGGGCGGACGTCATCGTGGGCGAGCTGACGAAAGCGGCCGCGACGATCAGCAGCCGGTGACGCTCGAGCTCGCTGCGATTCCGCTGGCGCTCGTGGCCGGCATATTCGGCGTGCTCTCGCCGTGTGTCTGGCCGCTCGTGCCGGTGGTGACGGCATCCGCCGCAACGAGCGGACGCTCCGGCCCGATCTATCTGGCGCTCGGGTTGAGCGTCTCGTTCGCAGCGGCGGGAACACTGCTGACTCTACTTCTCGTCAGCACCGGAACCGATCCGGAGCTGTTTCGCTGGTTCGCGGCCGCGCTACTCGTCGGAGTAGCGCTGATGCTGCTCGTCCGACCGCTCAACGAGTGGATGACGTTCCGACTGTCGATGTTGTCGAGCAGGTTCAACGTCGGCGGGGAGGCCGGAAGCGCATCCGCTCCGGGTCAGTTCGGCGTGGGCGCCCTGCTGGGGATCGTCTGGCTACCGTGCGTCGGGCCGACGCTCGGAGCAGCGATCGCGCTGGCGTCGATGGGCCAGAGCATGGGGATGGCGTTCATCGTGATGCTCGCCTACGGGATCGGCACGGCCGGCGTGCTGCTGGTGGCGGGGCTGGTTTCCAGCAGGCTGCTCGCGAAATGGCGGCCTGCCGCGCTTTCCGCCGGTGGACGGGGGAAGAAGATCCTCGGCTGGTCCCTTCTCATCCTCGGAATTCTCGTTCTCACCGGAATGGACAAGTACCTCGAGGCGTGGGCCGTCAATCTCGTACCCTCTTGGGTCTATACGCTGTAGACAGGCTATGGAGTAACAAATGGCGAGAGCCACATGGAAGGGCGCGGTGATCGCGGAGGCCCCGGACGACAGGATCAAGATGGTCGAGGGCAACGTGTACTTTCCCTCCGACACCGTGAATCGGGCTCACCTTCGGGCAAGCGAAACCAACACGACGTGCGTGTGGAAGGGGGTCGCCAGCTACTATGACGTCGTGGTCTATGACGACGTGAACCGGGATGCCGCGTGGTACTATCCGGATCCGAAGGACGCGGCGAAGCAGATCGCGAATCACGTCGCATTCTGGCGGGGGGTTCAGGTCGATGGAGATTGAAAAGGCGAACCCGAACTGGAAGGATAAGGTGTCGGTCCGATCTCTATCGGGGCTCGCGCGCAGCCACCGTATCGCAGCGATGTTGTTGACGGCGTGGAGCCTCACGGCGACGGTCCAGGCCGAAGCACAATCGTTCGATCACTCCGCTTTCGATCGCCTCCTTGGTGAGCATGTGGATCCGCAGGGCTTCGTCGACTACGACGCCTTCGTGGACTCCCCCGACTTGGAGGCGTACCTCGATGCACTCGCTCGCGTGGATATGAGTCTCCTGCCGGCGACCGAGCGGCTGGCGCTCTGGATCAACGCGTACAATGCCTATACGATCGCGCTCATCAACAAGCACGAGGAGCGGCGGTCGATCCGGAACATCAACCGTACGCTGGGCTTCCTCGCCGGCAAAGGACCCTGGACGGAACGGATCGCGCGAGTCGGGGGCGCAACGTACACGCTGGACGAGATCGAACACGCGATCATCCGGCCGCGATTCCTAGAGCCCCGGATCCACTTCGCGCTTGTCTGCGCTGCCGCAGGGTGTCCCCCACTCCGTCAGGAGGCGTATACCGGCGCGGAGCTCGAGGCCCAGCTCGATGATCAAGCGGAAGCGTTTCTCCTGGAGTCTCCGGCGAGGAATAGGGTCGATGTGGCGACGGGAGCGGTCCACTTGAGCCCGATCTTCGATTGGTACGGCGAGGATTTCGGCCGTGACGACCGCGAGCTCCTCCGCTACGTCGCGCGCTTCTTTCCGGACGGCCCGGAGCGTGATCTCCTCCTGAAGACGGACACGCCGATTCGATTCACCGACTACGACTGGTCACTCAATATCCAGCCTCGATGACGAGTGTGTAGGCCTTCCAGCTCCCGCAACCCTCTCCTTACATGGCCTGGATCCGTACCATTGACGAATCAGATGCCGATGAGCAGCTCGCGCCGGTCTACGATCGCCTCGCGAAGGATCGCGGTAAGATATCGAACATCATGCGTGTCCAGAGCCTTCAACCAACCGCGATGCAGGCGCATCTCGATCTCTACCTGTCCGTGATGTTCGGCCGATCCGGCATGAGCCGAGAGGAACGTGAGATGATCGCAGTCACCGTCTCGGCGGCCAACCGGTGCGACTACTGCGTCGCTCACCACGCCGCAGCACTGAACGCGTACTGGAGAGATACAGGCAGGCTGAAGGAATTCCTTTCGCGGTTTCAGGAAAGCTGAGCTGTCGGCCAGAATGCGCTCCGTGGTCGAGTACGCCGAGACGCTCACCCGCTCACCGGCGTCCGTAGCGGAATCTCACGTGCTGTCGATGCGGGACGCCGGCCTGAGTGACGAGGACGTACTCTCCGTAAACCTGGTGGTCGCCTACTTCAACTTCGTCAATCGAATCGCCACAGGCCTCGGAGTCGGACACTCGGCCGAGGATGTCGCGGGATACAGGTACTGAATCAACTGTCCGCTCTTCTGTCCAGGTGGGGAACCCTTCTGCGGTGGAGCGGATTGGTTAGGTAGGGCAACCACACCGATCGCCGGGTGCGCGGGGTCCACCAGTTTGCCCGGTTCACGGACTCCCGAACCTCATCCAACGGAGGGACGGCCATGCGCAGATCTTCTCGTAATAGTTGGATCGCCCTTTTCGCAATCACATCCTTCGCCGTGACAGGTTGCGGCGACAATCCACTCCTGAAACCGATCGAGGGTGGAGTGGGGGACGGGAGCGGCGAGTTCTGCTCGATAGACAACGAGATTGTGGGGGGCGGCGTCGGAAAGGACGGGATCCCGGCTCTGACCAACCCCACTCTCGCCAATGTCGACGGTCGCGGCACCGAATACCTCAGAGACGATGATCGCGTTATCGGCATCTTCCTCGGTGGCACGCCGGTCGCCGTCCCGCTCAACATCGGGTGGTGGCACGAGATCGTGAATCTGGACAATGGTGCTAATCCGATCGCGGTCACCTACTGCCCGCTGACGGGCTCGAGCATGGTCTTCGACCGTACCGCGGTCGACGGCGCGGAGCTTGGTGTTTCCGGCCTGCTCTACCGCAACAACCTCATCATGTACGACCGGAACACCGAGGAGTCGCTGTGGCCGCAGATGGAGCGTGGCTCACGTTGCGGGCCTCGGACCGGTACCGACCTCGAAATGGTCCCGTCGATGGAAATGACCTGGGGCGGGTGGCGCTCGCTGCACCCCGATACCTGGGTAGTAACGGACGACCCTCGGCGGGGACGGGATTATCGCCAGTATCCCTACCCGGGCTACGAGGACGCCGACAACGAGGACGTGTTCTTCCCGATCCCTCGATTGGATAGGCGGCGCCCACTCAAGGAACGTGTGCTCGGAATACCAGGGGGCGAGAACAGGGGGATCGCCTTTCCTTTCGGTGAGCTCGACGGTCTCGGTTCGAAGGCGGCGATTCACGTGTCTGTAAGCAACCAGGACGTCGTCGTGTTCTGGGACGGAGAGCACGTGGGAGCGGTCGCACACAGGCCGACCCACGAGGGGCAGGCCCTGATGTTCGAGGTTCAGGACGACCGCGTAGTGGACGTGCAGACCGGAAGCACCTGGCTGCTCGACGGATCGGCCGTTTCAGGTCCGCTCGCGGGTGCCCGGCTCGAGCAGGTCGCCGAAGCCTATGTGGCGTTTTGGTTCGCGTGGGCAGTTTTCGAATCCGATACGGTCCTGTGGGAAGCCGACGACTGACGAGTTCTGCACCTCATTGAATACCTCGATCGGGGGAGGAGACTCATGAAGATTACAGCGTATTCTGGACGGCAGTGGAGGCACTTGCTCGGAATGACGTTCCTCCCGCTTCTGATCGTAGCTGCCGACGCGGCTCGACCTGGGACAGCGGATGCCCAGGCGATCTGCAGCGGACCACATGCGGGTCCTGGACGCCCGACGAGTGGCGGCCTGACGACTGCCGCTCCCGGCGACGGCTGGCTCCAGGCGACCTTTTTCCATCACGGCGCCGATTCCTACTATGACTCCAGTGGCGAGGCCCGAGCTTTCGGAGCGAACGGTCACGTTCAGACCCGTAGCCTCTACCTGACAGGGGCCGTCGGCATCGTTCATGGAGCGGACGTGATGGCCCAGCTTCCGATCCACGACCTCGAATTCTCCACGACAGCAGGAAGCCGCGGTAGAACGGGAATCGGAGATCCCCGGCTGTATCTGAGAGTGGACCCTCAGCTATTCGGAGTCTGGGGCGTGCCGATCGCGTTGCGCGGCGGCGTCAAGCTCGTGGGCGCGGAGTTTCCCGTCGATTCGCAGATCATCCCGATCACGGAGGGGCAGCGTGACTGGGAGCTGATGTTCGAAGCTGGACATGCGATGACCGCGCTCCCCCTCTACGTCCGGGGCTGGGTAGGCTACCGATGGCGGGAAGCCAATGAGGTGACGAGCCAGGCGCCGGGTAACGAGCGGTTCGCCTATCTGGCTCTCGGAGGACCGGCGGGGCCGGTCGGCTGGGAAGTGGCGATCGAAGGTCTATCCGGCGAAACCCCTCGGCAGCTCGGCTTCGAGGTGCCCAGCGGACGCCGTACACTCGTGCAGGTTTATCCGGCGATCGCCATGGTAGCCGGCCCGGGTCAGATCGAATTCGGAGGGCGCATCCCACTCGAAGGAAGTAACTTCCCCACGGGGGCCGCCGGAAGCATCGGGTACTCGTGGCGGTGGGGCGCATTTTGATTCGTCAAAGTGTAGCGATTCGTAACCACGAGGCCCCTGCAGATCGGCTCTGTCGATCGCACGTGCGAAACCGGGAGCCTGGCCGGCCCATCGCACGGGGAGGAGCGGCGGGGCACTCGCGCAGGATTCTGGCAATCCTCGGGATCGCGCTCGCACCCACGACCGTCTCAGCCCAGGTCTCACCCGAGGAAGTCCGCGGCCTCGGCTACTCGATTGGCGATCCGTCGGCGCCGGTTCACGTCGTCGAGTTCGCGGACTTCGGGTGTTCGGCGTGTGCGACTTTCGCCACCGATGTCATGCCGAAGGTAATGACGGCTTACGTGGAGAAGGGTCGGGTACACTGGCAGTCCGTCCCGTTTCTGCTCGGGGGCTTTCGCCACGCGTCGGCCGCCGCCCGTGCAGGCGAATGCGCCGGCCGGCAAGGCAAGTTCCACACGATGTACGAGAGACTGTTCTCCGAGCAACGAAATTGGCAGCGATCGCGCCGCCCGACGGATCTCTTCCACGAGTACGCGAGGGCTATCGGACTCGAGCGAGTCAGCTGGGACGAGTGCTACCGTGAAAATCGCCAGCGCGCGCGAACCCGAGACAACACGCGGTCAGCTCGCAGGCTGCGAGTGCGTGGAACTCCTACCTTCTTCATCAACGGAACGCGGATCGAAGGGGCGCTGCCGGCGGAACAGTTTGAAGCTCTCCTGATTCGCGCTGAGGAGGCCGCGAGCCGCTGAGGCGCTCGCGACCCTCCTCTCTTCCTTCGCGATTCGAAGGCCTCGTTCACTTCTTCCCGAAACGACCACGCAGGTACTCACGCCCCCGCTTCACGATCGTGCCTAGCCCCGTCTGCCGATTACCGTTCGCCTCCTCCTCCAGAACCATCGAGAAGATCTGCCTCCGAAGCTCCGAGGGTACTTCCTCGGTCTTGCAACGCCGCATGAATCGGAGATAGGCCCGTCGGAAGTCGTACTCGGGAAAGCACCGCGCGCACATGTCGAGGTGCCTCTGAACCTCGTCCGAACGAAGCTGGTCCAGGCTCCCATCGAGGTGTTCCCAGAGTCGGGCGATCACGTGATCACAAGGCACCATGATTTCGTCACTCATGCCTGCTCCTTGGCGCGAACATATCCCATCTCCAGCGCATATTCGTAAAGTGACTCCTGAAGCATTCGTCGGGCTCGATAGATCCTGCTCTTCACCGTCCCGGCGGGGATCCCGAGAACCTCGCAGATCTGCGGATAAGCCATCCCCTCGAGATCACTGAGTACGAGCGCTTCTCTGAACGGGTCGGGAATCCGGTCCACCGCCGCCATGACCTCTTCGTCCATGAAGGAATCGAAGAACTCCTTCTCCGGATCGACGTGTGAAACGGCACTGAAGATCGCTGTGGCTGCGAGGGACTCCACATCCGCGTCGACGTCACTCGTCAGCACCTCGGGTTTACGCTTGCCCCGATTCACCCTCTTCAGGAACTCGTTCCGGCAGATGGTGAACAGCCAGGATCGACACTCCGTTCCTCGCTGATAGGTGTGCCACGATTGGAACGCGCGCATGAACGTTTCCTGCAGCAGGTCGTCGGCTTCGCTACGCCTGCCCTGACAGAGGCGCAACGCGAAGCGATAAACGACTTCCAGGTGCGGAAGCGCCTCGTCCTTGAAACCGGCCTTGGCGGCCGCTTTCGCCGGAGAACCGCGTCGCCTTTCCCCGAATTTGAAAAGTCCCATCGATCTCCTCAGAAATTACGAAGCTGGCTCCGGAGCGTTCCAGTAAGCATACTTGGTGACCGGATCGGCTTCAGAATCTCCCTGTCAACCGGCTAATCTCCGAGATCGTTGCACGGTTCCCGGAGCCTGCTCGCTCAGGTCGGGGAACTCTCTCGCCGCCATCGGAATTATCCGAATGGCCGACCGCCCTTTCCTCACGCCCAATATTCTATGAGCACTCCGCTTTCCTCTTGGACGATGCCGATCCTGCGCGCGGGGATGGGCGTTTTTATGGCCCTCTGGGGGCTCGACAAGCTGGTGGCGACCGAGGGGTCGCAACGCATCTTTTCGGGCTTCTACTCGATCGATTCCGGACCCACTCTCGTGCAGCTCGCCGGTGTCGCCGAGCTGCTCCTGGGCCTGGCGTTGGCCGTCGGACTCCTGCGTGTCCTCACCGCCTGGGTGACGCTGATCGCCAACCTGGTGTCGACGGGAGCAAGTTGGAAACAGATCATCGACCCATGGGGCGTGTTCGGCCTCACCGACGGTGGGACGCACCTGTTCCTCGCCTCCATCGTGATCATGGCCGCGTCCGTGGTCCTCGTCATCAATGCACGAGATGATACCGCGACTCTCGACCGTCGGCTCGGCATCTCGCCAGACCGCCGTACGACCCGCGCCCACTCCGCCGCGGAGGAGCCGGTTCCGAGCTAGGCGCCAGCTTCGTATGGAGCGACCCA
>JBBDRR010000185.1:0-1866 GCA_040905395.1 Gemmatimonadota bacterium | reverse complement strand
GGGTATTCGTCGCAGTAGCTCATTGGATAGCGAAGCCCCAGGAACAGCAGCGTCGCAGCTCCAAATGCTTCGGAGGGACCAGTCTCGGCCGGTGAACAGCTACGCAGCCGTTGTAGTGGGCTCGGCGAAGCGCTTGTATGACCAGGCCGCGATGAGACCGAAGAGAATGTGGGCAACGATGCTGACCCAGTTCCGCGCCATCGCGAACCAGGGGAAGATGGCGGTGAAGCCGTAGAAGTTCACGAGATACAGCAGCAGACCGAAGCCCGCACCGACCGCGAGAGCGGCACCGAAGCCCATTCTCGCGATCGGGAATGCGAGCATGATCGCAAAGACGATGGACAGCGCGAAATGAACCACCAACGCCACCATCAGGATCATGAAGTCGAAGGTCGCCGGCGGGGGAAGGACTCCTTCGCCCATCACGATAGCGGCGATCATCCGTGGGGGTCCCCAGGGGCTGCCATCGAGGAAGATCGGCACCATCATCATTTCGAGGACCATGAAGATCGCCCCGGCGATCACTCCGGACCAGATTGCGGCTTTCCAGTCGATTGCGGCGGCCTGCGAACGATGTGCGACGCTTATTTCTGCCATGCTGGACCTCGGCGGTTCTGGTGATCGAGTCGTTTGGGGTCCTTCTCAGGTAATCCAGTTCTCCGCTCACGGGTTCCCGCCACGGAAAAAACATTCCGAAAATTGCAGCGGGAACCGTGCGGTCGGGAACTATTGGCCGCGCAATACGATTTTGGGTGTGTGGCACTACACTGTGCTGAGCCGCCCCTGATGAAGACCATGATCATGTCCAGAATTCTTTGGATCCTCGCATTGCTCACCGCCGCGGTTCCGGCCTGTGCCCAGGAGCCCGATAACTCCGCACAGCGTCTCGCTGGGGACGAGGTATGGAGAACGGACTTCACCCGCCAATCCGTACCTCTGGAAAAGATCGTCTCGGGCGGACCTCCGAAGGACGGAATCCCCGCGATCGACCGGCCGCGGTTCGAAACGGTTCGCGGGGCCGCCGATTGACTGGGAAGTCGCGATCCGGTCATCATCGTGGAACACAGGGGTGTCGTGAAAGCGTATCCGCTCAGCATTCTGGTGTGGCACGAGATCGTGAACGACGAGGTCGCCGGTCTGCCGGTCGCCGTGACGTTCTGTCCGCTCTGCAATACGGCACTCGTATTCGACCGGCGGTTGGGGAGCCGGCTGCTGGATTTCGGGACGACAGGTCGGCTGCGCCATTCCGACCTCGTGATGTACGATCGTCAGACGGAGTCGTGGTGGCAGCAGGTGACGGGCGACAGGCCCTACGGACGAAATCCGTACGCCGGGTACGACGATCCCGGGAACCAACCGCTTCTCGGATTTTTCATCCAAAACGCCGACCCGCGGCTGCCGGCGATGGAGCGGGTGGTGGCGATAGAGGCGGGCGAGGGCTGGGCGGTGACCTTCGAGACTCTCCGCGAGGTTCGAGTGGTCAACGAGGAGATTGAGGACACTCCGGTCGTCGTCTTCTGGAGCCCGGGAGCGGCGAGCGCCCTCGATGCGGCGGAGATCGCGAGTGGCCGCGATGTCGGTCAGACCGCGGTCTACGATCGCCGGGTGGCCGGTCGACTGCTGACATTCTATCCCGTCGACGGAGGTTTCAGGGACCGGGAAACTGGCTCCGGCTGGATGCTGGCGGGATGGGCCGTGGATGGGTCGCTCGCCGGACAACGGCTCGAGCCGGTCCCCCATGGAAACCACTTCTGGTTCCCATGGGCGGTGTTCCGCCCGGATACGCAGGTTTGGGAGCCATGAAAGAGGCGGCGCTCGGCCAACTGAAGCTCGAATCCACCCTTGCCTGCCCCGAGTGCGGAGCGG
>JBBDRR010000184.1:0-3878 GCA_040905395.1 Gemmatimonadota bacterium | reverse complement strand
GGCATGACGAATTTTTGCGCTGCGGGACTTGGTCGGACCGTCGCCGCCGTCGACCAAGTACTTCTCCACCTCGCCTTCAGGAGATCCCCGATGCTCCGAGCTTTCTCGAGGCTGGTAGGCGCCTGTTCGGTCCTGGTGGTGCTCGCGACTACGGCCGACGCCCAGGTATTCCGCGGGCGCGTGCTGGATGCCGAATCGGGCGCGCCGGTCGCGGGCGGCATCGTCAAGGCGATCGGGGCGGGCGGCGAGGTCGGCGCGGGTACCCTGACGGACGCGCAGGGTGCATTCGTACTCCCGCCGCCGACCGCTTTCGACGTCAGAACCCTCTCGGTCGAACGAATCGGCTACACCGATCAGAGCTTCGAGCTGGCAGGTCTGGGCGATCCGGCCGGTCTCGAGCTCCTGGTGGATTCCTCCCCCGTCGAGCTCGGTGCCATCGTCATCACCGCGGAGAGCCTCTGCCGGCTGCAGCCGGGAAGCAGCGGTGCGGTGCAGACGATCTGGGACGAAGCGCGGAAGTCGTTGGAAGTCACCGCGATGACGCAGTCCGACCGGGTTCTCCGCTACGAAACCGAAAGCTTCCAACGCGATCTGCGGCCCTCGGACTATTCCGTCCTCCAGGGGAGTGTGGATCGGCAGGTGACCACCGCGGCATCCCCGTACCGATCGATCTCGATCGAGCAGATGACGCAGCGCGGATGGGTCGAGGGCAACCCGGTCGGCGGCATGACCCTCTATGCCCCCGATGCAGCGGTCCTGATGACGGAGGAGTTCGCCAGCCAACATTGCTTCAATGCCGAGTCGTCCGGCGACACTCTCCTTCTCCACTTCACGCCCAACCGGGAGCGGCGGGGCTTGCCGGAGCTGGAGGGAACGCTCGTCCTGGATGCCGAAACGGCTGAGCTGACCGAGCTACGGTTCCGGTACGTGGGGATGTCCGAGCTTCGCAGAGGCGGACACGCCGCCGGCGAGATCGAGTTCTTCGCTGCGCCCAACGGCTTGAGAGTCGTTCGGCACTGGGCGATTCGCGCACCCGCGATGAGCCGCCTCCGGAGCGGGTTCGGCTCACTGGCGCTGGACCAGTTGCGAGTGGACTACGTGCATGAGCGTGGTGGCCGCGTCCTGTCGGTGGGAACCGAAGCCGGGACCATCGAGCTCCCCGTGGAGCCGTTGGCTCTGGGCCCGTCCGAGTCGGATCGGCCGGAGGTAGGGCAGGTCACGTCGACGAGGCCGCTGAACCGGTCCGGAGGAGCGGAGCTGCTCCTTCGGAACAACGACCCGTCTCCGTTCCAGGTCACGGCGGTGCAGCTCCGCAATTGCAGGAACACCGCCGTCGCCTGCGGCAGTTATCCGGTAGATGTGCGGATCGACCCGGGTGAGACGGAGGTCGTATTCCGCCTGCGTCAGGAAAACGTCTTCGACAGCTTCCGCTTCGAATGGGATTACGAAGGCCACAAGGTGGAGGTGGCGCCCGCCGAAATTTAAGTTTTGAGTTGTCGGTTTTGAGTTTTGAGTTGCACACGACCGCGCCATTCCCTATCTGTTCGCATCCAACTAAGAACCAAAAACTCAAAACTCAAAACTCCCCCATGCCCCGCCGCACTCGCCTTCCTCGTCTTCTCCTTCTCCTCTTCGTCGCGTCACCTCTTCAAGGGCAAGCGGGGGTTCCGACGCCCGAATCGCACTTCGGATATACGCCGGGCGCCGATCGGGAACTGGCGAACTGGGACGAGCTGACCGCCTACTACGCGAGGGTCGCCGAGGCCAGTCCGCGGGTCTCGCTCGATACCGTGGGAACGACCACACGGGGTCTCCCGTTCGTGATGTTCACGATCACCAGCCCCGAGAACCATGCGCGCCTGGACCAGCTTCGCGAGGTTCAGCTCCGGCTCGCCGACCCCCGGACGATCGGCTCGCCGGAGGAGCTGGAGCGGCTGAAGGAGGAGGCACGGACGATCGTTCTCGTCACCTCTCACATCCACTCCACCGAAGTCGGTGCGGGGCAGATGCCGGCGAACCTCATCTACCGGCTCGCCAGCTCGAACGAGCCGGACGTCCTGGAGATTCTCGATCGCGTGGTCCTGCTGCACATCCCCTCTCTGAATCCGGACGGCACGCAGCTCGTGTCAGACTGGTACCGCCGATGGGTCGGAACGGAGTTCGAGGGCAGCCCTCCGATCGAGCTGTACCACTACTACACGGGCCACGACAACAACCGCGACTGGTACGCCTTCACCCAGGTGGAGACGCGGCTGACGGTGGAGAAGGCGCACAACGTCTGGCGGCCGATGATCGTCCACGACGTTCACCAGATGGGGTCGACCGGCGCCCGCATCTTCCTGCCGCCGTACGTGGAGCCCTTCGAGGCGAACGTCGATCCCCTCATCGTGGCCGCCGTCAATCAGCTGGGTAGCTATATGGCGGCCGAGCTGACGACGCAGGGAAAGAAGGGCGTCGTCACCAGCGCGCAGTACGACCTCTTCACCCCCGCCCGAGCGTACCAGCATTACCACGGCGGCGTCCGGATACTCTCGGAAACGGCCTCTGCGCGACTCGCCACTCCGGTGAAGCTGGCCCCGGAAGATCTCACCGACGGCCGTGGCTTTCGCGCACGCGTTCCGAGCATGAACTTTCCCGCGCCGTGGCCGGGCGGTGAGTGGGGGCTGCCCCAGATCGTGGATTACCAGGAGAGCGGCGTGATGGCGCTGCTCCGGAACGCCGCCCGTAATCGCCCGTTCTGGGTGGAGAACTTCTACGAGATCAATCGGCGGGCGGCGGAGAAGTGGGATGCCTGGCCGGCCTACTGGGTGATCCCCGCCGAACAGGAGAACGACCTGGGCGTCGGGGCGGTGCTGCGAATCCTCACCATGGGATCGGTGGAGGTACACGAAGCCGAAGCCGATTTCGTTGCCGACGGTCGGCGATTCCCGGCTGGAACCTTCGTCATCCCGATGAACCAGCCGTACGCGTCCTGGGCTCAGACGATGCTCGAGGTGCAGGACTACCCCGATCTCTTCGACTACCCTGGTGGCCCCCCCACCCGCCCGTACGACGTAACCGCCCACACGCTTCCCCTTCTGATGGGCATCGCCGCCGTCCCGATCGACGCGCCCATCGACATCCCGCTCTCCGAGCCGATTTCCGGCGTCGAGGTCACCTATACGCCGCCCGCGGGGCTGCAGGGGCCCGATGCGCCGCGCATCGCGATGTACTCGGGGTATCGTGAGCCGATGAGCGCGGGGTGGACGCGCTGGGTCTTCGACCAGCACGGAATCCGGTTCGACGAACTGGAGGACGATGACGTCCGCGCCGGCGCTCTGACGAGCCGGTACGACGTCATCATCCTTCAGGATCAGTCGGATGCGCAGATCGTACAGGGGTGGCGGTCCGGCCAGGTGCCGCCGGAGTACACCGGCGGCATCGGATCCGAGGGCGTTGCCGCGCTGACCCAGTTCGTACGAAACGGCGGAAGGTTGATCGCGGTGGAGTCGGCGACCGATCTGGCGATCAGAGCCTTCGACCTCCCGATCCGGAACCAGGTCGCCGATCTGTCCCCGAGCGAGTTTTACATCCCGGGCTCGATCCTGCGCCTGGCGCTCACTCCCGACCACCCGATCGGCCGGAGCGTATCTCCCGAGGGCGTCGCCTGGTTCTGGAGATCGAGCCGCTCCTTCAACGTTCTAGACCCGGATGTGCGGGTGGTGGCGCGGTACGGCTCGGGCGAGCCACGCCTCTCCGGATGGGTGCTCGGCTCGAGCTACATCGCCGGACGGCCGGCGGTCGTCGAGGCGCGTGTCGGGGAGGGCTCGGTCGTTCTCTTCGGTTTCCAGCCGAACTACCGCGGCCAGTCGATCGCCACTTGGCCGCTGCTCTTCAAC
>JBBDRR010000183.1:22342-23479 GCA_040905395.1 Gemmatimonadota bacterium | reverse complement strand
ACTGGTTCGTCGGAAAGGGCCACGATACGTTCGCGCCTCACGGGCCCTGGATCGTTCCCAAGGAGTTCTTCGGGGATCCGATGGAGCGACTCCACCAGCAGACCGTCATCGATGGGATCACCGTCCAGGAAGCCCGGGCGGGGGACATGATCCACTCGATTCCGGAGCTGATCGAGTACGCGTCGTCGCTGATCACCCTCTTCCCGGGTGACGTGCTTCAGAGCGGGACTTCCGGCGGAACGGGAGCGGGCCGCGTGCAGCGCGCGACGGGCTCGGGCTACCTCGTCGACGGCGAGGTCATCGAGGCCAGCATCGAGGGCATCGGCTCGCTGCGGCACAGGATCGTGCGCGAGCGTAGCGTCCCCGACGACCTGTCCGGCTCACAGTTGCCTCCGACCGCCACGTATCGCAACTGAGCGGCGGGCGGGGACCAACAAAGGTCATTCTGGGGCGTCGGCCGGTTCATCCGGTCGGCGCCCTGGGCGTTTTTGGCTGTCCGAGAGTCGGAACCCGAGTACCACCTTTGCTTTCGTCTGGAAGAAACAGCCGGGAATGTGGCGCTCGACAGCCCTGCATTCGAACACCATTTCCGGTCCCTGGTGGGGCATCCCGTGGCTCGCGTCTGGCATCGGTCGTGCTCTACGGACCAGGCCAGATTTGTTCCCCCAGACACCGGAAATCGAACATGTCACTGAAGACTCTCGACGATCTCTACGTGCACGAGCTGAAGGATCTGTACAGTGCCGAAAAGCAGTTGACCGAATCGCTGCCCGCGATGGTTGAGGCGGCCAACTCGCCTCAACTCCGGGAAGCGTTCGCAAGTCACCTGAAGGAAACCCAGCAGCACTTCGAGAAGGTTCACCAGCTACTGCAGAAACTGAATGAGAACCCGGGCAGCACGAAGTGCAAGGGCATGGAAGGGCTGCTCGAGGAGGGCGAGGACGCGATCGACGAAGAGGCGTCGCCCGCAGTCCGGGACGCGTTCTTGATCGCCGCCGCTCAGCGGGTCGAGCATTACGAGATCTCGGGCTACGGCACGGCACGGGCCTATGCGCGATCGCTCGGTCGCGAAGATGACGCCGCAGTCCTGAACCAGATCCTCGACCAGGAATACAAGGCGGACGAGAAGCTCGACAA
>JBBDRR010000183.1:0-22242 GCA_040905395.1 Gemmatimonadota bacterium | reverse complement strand
ATGATTCCAGGGGGCGGGGGATGTCGTCGGGCGTGTCATCCAACCGATGGACGCGCATCGCGGCGCAGTTGTGACAGCCGTCTCGCTGCGCAGCGGCTCGCCCCCCCGGGTATGTCGTGTTGCCCGGTCCATCGCCAGTGTTGGAAACCCCTACGCGAGGTGCTTACGATGCGAACCCTTCCCCTGATCGCCTTTGCCGGCGCACTCACCGTGCCGACCCTGCTGCCGGCCCAGTTGCCTACCGCCGCCGAGCTGGAGGAACATGCGGTGGAGTGGGGCGGCCGCACGCGCGACCCGTACGTGGCCCCCGACGGCAAGGTCTGGTTCGTGGGGCAGCAGGGGAACTACGTCGCCTCCTTCGATCCGACCACGGAGGCGTTCCGCCGCTATGAGGTCGAGGAGGGGACGCACCCGCACACGCTGATCGTCGATAGCGACGGCTTCGTCTGGTACGCCGGGAATCGGAACGGCCGAATCGGCCGGCTCGACCCGGCGACCGGCGAGCTTCGCATCCACAGGACCGGCGAGGCGCGCGACCCGCATACGATGGTATTCGACGGCCGCGGCAACATTTGGTTCACGTCGCAGGGCTCTAATCGGATCGGCCGGCTCGACATGGAGACCGGGGAGCTGGACGTCGTGGAGGCCGCCGACACGCCCTCCAACCCGTACGGGATCGTGATGGACGAGAACGGCTTTCCCTGGGTTTCACTGTTGCGGACGAACACCGTGGCCAGGGTGGACCCCGAGACTCTCGAGCTCACCCGCTTCGCGCAGGCCGACGCGACGTCTCGCTCACGTCGCCTCGACATTACGAGCGACGGCATGATCTGGTACGGTGACGAGGCGCGCGGCTTCCTCGGCCGCATCGATCCCGCTACGGGCGAGACGAAGGAATGGCAGGCCCCCGGAGGCGCCGGCGCTCGACCCTACGCGCTGACGAAGGATGGACAGGGTCGCATCTGGTTCTCCCAGACGGGGCCCGACAAGAAGCTGGTCGGCTTCGATCCTAGGAGCGAGGAGTTCTTCGCCATCCACGATGTCAGCGGCAACATCCGAAACATGATGTTCGATGATCGGACCGGGAGCATGTGGTTCGGGACGGACGCCAACAACCTCGGCCGCCTCATCATCGATTGATGAGCTCGAGGAGCGTGGGGGTCGGGCGGGCGGATCGGCGGGTGCGTCGCGGTCGGGGCGCCCTCGCCTCGCTGTTCGCGATCGGGGTATCGGTCGTGGCCCTGCTTCTGGGCGCGAAGGGCCATCCGGTCTATCGGGACGGGCCGCCGCCCGGCTTCACCGGCGGATTCGGAGAGCAGTCGTGCCACGCCTGCCACTTCGACGCATCGATCAACGATCCGGCGGGCATCTTCGAGGTCAGCGGGATACCGACCGTCTATGAGGCCGGCAAGCGCTACCCCCTCGTCGTCACGCTCACCCGGCCCGGGATGGAGGCGGGCGGCTTTCAGCTCACCGCCCGGGAGGAGCAGAGCGGTGCTCAGGCCGGGTCCCTGACCGCCGACCCGGCGGACGAGGCGCGCGTGCGGTCGATCGAGGATCGTGACGTCGAATACCTCCAGCAGCGACTTCCCGGATCCGGCTCCAGCGCTTCCGACACCCTCCACTGGAGAGTGATCTGGACCGCTCCCGAGGGCTCCGCGAACGTGCTCTTCAACGCCGCGGCCAACGTCGCCGACGGCGATGGCTCGGCCTCCGGCGACTTCGTCTATACGGCGAAGGTAGTGACCAGGTCGCCTCCCTAGGGATCTATTCCACCTCGATCTCTTCGATCCCTCCCATCGCTCGATCGACGATTCCACGGGAATAATCCATCGGCCGAGTGACGTCGTCGTCTATCAGGTCCTTGATCGTGTCGTAGTCTCCTTCCGCCGGGCGTCGCGAGAAGGGATAGAAGGCTCGACCATCCAGGGAGACGAGGTGGACGTCACCGCTCAGCTGGGAACGAAGGTCGCCGTCCGCACCCAGCGCCTCTGCCAAACGGACTCCGGGGCCCGCGGCATGGTAGATCTTCGGCATCGTAGCTCTGTGTGTTCGGGTAATCGGGACGGCTTCGAATGGACGGGAGTGGCCAGGCTCGGGTCGATGCAGTAGAGTTCCGATCGCAGTCGTGCGTCGATCCACCCGAGCATGCGAGCGACTCGACGCAAAAGGTGCCGTGCGGTCGGTGGCAAGGCAAGGCCGGATCCGCTCCCCTCACAACGGGGCTGACGACTTCGTCCCTCGTTCCCTGAGCCCCCGCTGATGACCGGCCTGCTGCTCTATGGAAGTCTGATGGACCCTGACGAGCTCGCCGGCTACTGCCGCCGCGACCATCCCATGAGTCCGGTGCGGGTTCGCGGATTCAGGCGCAGCTTCTGCCAGGAACCGTCCTGGCGGAACGACGAGGCCATCGAGCGGGGAGTCCTGACCGTTCGCCCGTCCGCCGCCGACTGGTTCAACGCGATCCTGGTGTATGGTTGGGAGGCCGATGTCCTGGCGCGGTTGGATCACCGGGAGAGAGGCTATGTCCGGAGATCCGTCCCCACCTCTTCCGTCGAGCCGTACCAGAGCGAAGCCGATCTGGAGGCGGCGGGAGAGGCGCATGTCTACACGGGCCGTGAGGAGCTGCGAAACGAGAGCCTGCGACCGAATGCCGAGTACCTGAAGCTCTGCAGCGGGGCCGCCGCCCGTTGGGGCGCGGACTTCCTCGACGATTTTCTATCGACTACGTACGTGGGTCGCGTCCCCCTGAGGGACTTCGATATACAGACCCGACGAACCGGCGCCTGACCTCGGACCGCTCCGCCGCCAGCTGAGGTCGCCTGGCGATAATGGACGTTGTCGAAGTCACGACTCTCCCATTTCTCAAACCACGAGAGGCCAGAATGTCCAAGATCATCGCCGTGCTCGGTGCGACAGGCGCTCAGGGGGGTGGCCTGGCGCGCGCGATCCTCGCCGACAGCGAAAGTGAGTTCGCGGTGCGCGCCATCACGCGGAACCCGGCGTCCCCGAACGCGCAGGAGCTGGCGCGGCTCGGCGCTGAAGTCGTGCAGGCGGATCTGGACGACCTGGAGAGTCTCGAGCGCGCCTTCACCGGCTGTTATGGGGCCTTCTGCGTGACGAACTTCTGGGAGCACTTCTCGCCCGAGAAGGAGACCGCCCAGGCGACCAACCTGGCGCAAGCGGCGAAGGTTGCGGGTATCCAGCACGCCATCTGGTCCACCTTCGAGGACACGCGCCAGAGAGTGCCGCTCGAGGACAGCCGGATGCCCACCCTGCAGGGGAAGTACAAGGTCCCCCACTTCGACGCCAAGGCGGAAGCCGACGAGGAGTTCAGGAAGCGCGGCGTTCCGACTACCTTTCTCCTGACCTCATTCTACTGGGACAACGCAATAAACTTCGGAACCGGACCGCAACGCGGGCCGGACGGGGTGCTCGCGATCACGATGCCGATGGGCGACCGGGCGCTCCCGGGGATCGCCGTCGAGGACATCGGCAAGGCCGCCTATGGCATCTTCAAGGCAGGCAGGGAGTACATCGGGAAGACCGTGGGCATAGCTGGTGAGCACCTGACCGGCGCGGAGATGGCGGCGGGTTTCTCACGGGCGCTCGGGCAGGAGGTTCGCTACAACGACGTGCCACCGGAGGTGTACCGGAGCTTCGATTTCCCGGGCGCCGACGACATGGGGAACATGTTCCAGTTCAAGCGCGACTTCAACGATGAGTACCGTGCGAGTCGAGACCTCTCGGAGAGCCGCCGGCTGAACCCCCAGCTCCAGAGCTTCGACGACTGGTTGGACCGCAACAAGGAGCGCATCCCCCTGGCGTAGCGTCGACCCGGCTGGCGTCAGCCGCCCACGTAACGGCGCTTGAGCTGTTCGATCAGGGAATCCGGGGGGAAGGTGGCATTCTTGTCGAACCCGGTCGTCCGTCGGCCCATCTCGTTCCAGAGGTGGACCGCGTAGCTATCGTCCAGCGCGTCGAGCGCGTTTGGGTCGTTCCGATAGAAGATGGATCGCCAGTCCGTGCTGTTGATCGGATAGAACGCCGTCGGGGGCTTCGCGCAGCCCAGCAGATCATGGTGCATCAGGGCTCTCGTGAGACCGACCGGACCCGCGGATTCGCCCCACAGGACGTCCCCAGGTCGATTGCCCCGCAGATATTTTCGCGCAGCCTTGCGGACGATCATGCCGAGGCCGTCGTAGGGCATAACGGTATTCGGCTGTCGAGCGAGATCGGCGAGGCTACGCGTCAGCCAGTGCCCGGCCGGAAACTTCAGCACGGCGTTGCAAGTGATCGCCGGGCCTTCCAGCCCCACGACGACGTCGTCGGTGAAGTCGAAGGGCCGCAGGCAGATCACGTCCAGATCGACCCAGTAGCCGCCCTTCTGGTACAGCAGCTCCTGCCGGAACCAATCGGAGAAGGGCGCCACGCTTCCGGCCCGGGTCGTGAAGATTCGGTCCTGGGGGACGACCTCGTTCGCGTCCCGGACGACCACCCCGCGCGGGATGCCCGCGACGTCGTCGTACAGGTAGAGGTGCACCACGTGCCCGTTGGCGACGAAGGAGGTCAATCCGAGGCGCTCCAGATTGGATATCTCCGCGCCGATCCACATCGATTGGATTACCGTCGCCGGGATGCGCGGAGCGGGGGACTGCTCCTCTGAAGCAGAGCTCACGAGAGCCCCTCCACATACGATCGGCGCTTCAAATCTGCATCTTCGGGGTGGGAGATCCGGAAGTCGTCATGCCGCCGCGAGAGTACCCCCGGGCGGAGGCATCGTCAAGTATCGGCGGGGCGCAGAAGTCTCGATGGGGAGATGTTCTCCCTCGAACGAGTAGATGGAAAGTTCGACATGGATATTCTGTCCGACGTCCTCCGGGTCATTCGCCTTACGGGAGCGGTGTTCTTTACCGCCCGCTTCTCCGCTCCCTGGTCGCTGGCGTCCCCCGCGTCGACCGCGCTGGCGCCGATGTTGGGCAAGCGGGCAGACTGCATATCGCTCTTCCACATCCTCGTCGAAGGAGAATGCTGGTTCTCCCTGGAAGGCCATGCCCCGGTCCGGGTCGAGACCGGCGCCGTCGTCGTCATTCCGCACGGGGACGCACACGTCATGGGCTATCACCCCGACTGCGCTTCCGTGCCCATCGAATCGATTCTCACCCCGTCGGAGAACGGCGAGATTCCGCATGTCGAGCACGGCGGCGGCGGCGAGGAGGCCCGCTTCGTGTGCGGGTATCTACACGGTGACCACCGCTTCAATCCGCTCATTGGAGCGCTGCCGAGGCTGCTCGTGGTGAGCGCGGGTGCTTCCGGTGACGAGGCCGCGGATGTCGGCGACGAGTTCCCGGTACGGAGCTCGACGTCGGACCACTGGCTGGAGATGACTCTGGACCGCGCCGTCGAAGAAGCGGACGCCAGGCGGCCGGGAAGCCCCGCGATGCTCTCCCGGCTGACGGAACTGCTCTACCTGGAGGTGCTCCGGCGGCACATGCAGCAGCTCCCCGAAGGTCAGACGGGATGGCTCGCCGGCGTGAGAGACCCGCAGGTAGGCCGGGCGCTCCGGCTCCTGCACGAGCAGCCGGAGCGGAAGTGGAACACGGAAGACCTGGGCCGGGCCGTCGGTCTCTCTCGCTCCGCTCTGGGTCAGCACTTCACGACCCTGGTCGGTGACCCGCCGATGCGTTATCTGACCGGTTGGCGTATGCAACTGGCACAGCACCTTCTGCTAACGCCCAGGCAGAGCATCACATCGATCGCGGCGAGCGTCGGGTACGAATCCGATGTTGCATTCAGTCGGGCGTTCAAGCGGCACACCGGCGTGCCTCCGGCAACCTGGCGTCGGCAGGCTCGCGGCATGCACTGATCCGAAATCGAAGTCGGATCTCGTCTCAGGCCGTAGCTACCTTTGAAGGCTCGGCCGTCGTCGGGTCGATCAGCGCCGCGACCTGCATGATCCTGCTCGCCGGGAAGCCCGACACCCGGGCGTGCTCGCGAATCGCTTCCTCATTCGGCGCGATGTAGACGCAGTGGATCCTCTCCTCCGTCACATAGCTGTGCACCCATTGAATCTGAGGTCCGAGCGTCTCCAAGACGCCACAGGACTTCTGGGAGGCTGCTCGAAGTTCGTCGACGGACATGTTACCGGCCTGTGGGATCTCGCGTTCGATCAGGTATTTCGGCATGATGGTGTCTCCCTCGGGTTATGGTGCAAAGGATTCGGGTCACCCTGCATGGACAGTACGGTCGAAGCCGTTGGCTGCCCATGATCGAGACGCCGGAATCCTTAGCCGAGACGCCGCAACTTCGGACGTTCCCGGGGACGGGGTAGAGCCCCGGAGCGCGCCGGCTGCATCGCTCCGTTCACTATCCGACCCGGATCATCAATTCATCACAACCGGCACGGCCCGATGTTCTCAGAGCTGTTTCCGATCGTCGCCACAACCGATATGGCCCGCGCGCTCGCGTTCTATCGGGACGGTCTCGGCGGCGCGGTGACCCACGAAATCCCGGGGGCCGATGGTGCGCCCGTTTACGTCGGGATCGACATCGGCGCGAGCCATATGGGAATCGGGTTCGACGCCGACGCCGGGGGTACGTCCCCCGGGCCCATCAGCGTCTGGATCTATGCCGATGATTGCGACGCCGCCGTCGATCGGCTGCGCGCGATCGACGTGAGCGTCGTCCAGGGGCCGACGGATCAGCCATCGGGCGATCGAGTCGCCAGAGTCCTCGATCCCGATGGCAACGTGATCATCATCGGCCAGCGTGAAGGTGGTTCGCAGGAGCTGCTCGACAGCGTAGGCGCGAGCCTGCTCTCCCCCGACCCGACCAACTACACGAGGCCTGAATACGAGAGGCGTTTTCTGGTCTCGCCCGGCTCCCGCTGGCGTGAACTCGTGGAGCCTCATTCGAAGACCTTCGAAGACATCTACCTTCGGCATACGCGCCTCCGGTTGAGGATCCTGGCGGATTCCTCGACCGGGGGGGAGTTCATCAAGCTGACGAAGAAGCTCGAGTCCACTTCTCCTTACGTGCAGATGATCGGCTCGATCCCGCTATCCCCGATCGAATACGAGTTCCTCGCCGACCTTGAGGGCGACCGTATCAGCAAGGTGCGCTACTACCACTTCTACCGCGGTCATGTCTTCTCCATAGACGTCTTCCAGGGAGAGCTGGCGGGTCTGGTGCTCTGCGAAGTGGAGACGGGAAGCATCGAGGAGTTGATGCGGATAGAGGTTCCGGATTATGCCCTGGCCGAGGTGACGGAGGACCCGTTCTTCGCCGGCGGGAACCTCTGCCGGACCTCGCGTGACGATCTGAAGCGGATGGTCTCTTCGATCGAGACTTCCTGACGAAGTCCTGCCCCCCGACCGCTGGAGCCGCGGGTGTCGGGTGAACGGCAGCCGAAGGGTCCACGAATTGGTCACCAGCGAAAGCGCGAGAACCCATGAGATACCGAATCCACGTCCGGTTGGTCCCGATGCTCCTGCTCGCCACGGTGTTGTCCTCCTGCGCGATGCCCGTGCTTCGCCAGACGGAGCGCGACGTGTCCCTGAGCGGGCCGATTGGTGGCGGTGAACGCGGTCAGGCCTTCGGGGCGGCCGCGCTTCCAGGCCACTATCTGGAAGAGGAGCGATTCCTCACGGGGACCGCGACATCCTACACCCGGAGGGGGGAGTGGACGGCGGACGGCCGCTGGGAAGTCGAACCGGCGGAGAGCGCCGCCTATTCGGTGCGGCTGCTGATCCGCCGCCCGGCGGACGAGTCGGACTTCAACGGGATCGTCGTGGTCGAGTGGCTGAACGTCACGGGTCTGGCGGAAGGCGCCGCGGATTACTCCCAGATGGAGGAGGAACTGCTTCGAGAGGGATATGTGTGGATCGGGGTGGGGGCGCAGGCAGTCGGCGTTCATGCTCCCTCGACGGGCCTGAAGGCGTGGGATCCGGTGCGGTACGCGCCGCTCTCGCACCCGGGCGACCGGTTTTCCTACGATATCTTCACGCAGGCCGCACGAGCCATCCGCCAATCGCAGCGGCCGGGACATCCCCTCGCGGGGCTCCCCGTGCGATACGTGATCGCCACAGGCCGCTCGCAGTCGGCGTTTCGTCTGGTGACGTATCTGAACGCCTTCCATCGCGAGCACGGCCTCTACGATGGGTACTTCGTCCACAGCCGCGGGGCGAACGCGGCGGGTCTGGCGGCGGAGTCGCTCGCGCCCGATGCGCCGGTGCCGGTTCCGAGGGGTGCGCATATCCGGACCGACCTGGACGTACCGGTGTTCGACCTCCAGGCCGAAGGCGATATGACGGCGCTCGGCTCGCACCTCACGAGACAGCCGCCGAACAGTCATTACCGCCGCTGGGAGCTGGCGGGCGTGGCCCACACCGAGGCGCCGCTCTGGGTGGTCGAGCCATCCTCAACGCCGCCGACGGGTCCGGGGTGTGCGCTTCCCGTCAACTCCGCACCGCACCATGCCTTCGTCAAGTCCGGGCTCCGGGCGCTGGTCGAGTGGGTGCGGGATGGCACAGTCCCGCCCCAGTCACCCGAGATCCAGCTGCTGGATCTCGCCGCCGCCGATCCCATCGCCCGGGACGAATTCGGAAACGCACTGGGAGGCGTACGGATTCCGCAGCTGGAGGCTCCGACGGCCACTCTCGATGGCATTCCGAACACCGTGGAGACTGAGACGCCGGGAGTCCAGAACTTCTGCCGGCTCTTCGGACGAACCCTCCCCTTCGACGACGCCACGGTACGACGACTCCATTCGACGCACGAGGCGTTCGTCGACCGCTTCGTCGCTGCCATCGACGATCTGGAGCGCGACGGTTACCTGCTGCCTCCCGAGGCCGAGGCGGGCCGCACGGCCGCCCGCGAATCGCGGGTACTGCGCTGACGCCGCTGGAAACGGTCGCGCCGATCCGAGCGCCCTATCGTCCGGGGATCATGAGGTGCGCGGCGCTGGTGCCACCGTCCATCAACCAGACGACGCCGTCGGCGCCGTTATCCGGCAAGCCGAGCGCCGCGGCGGTGGCGCCGGGAACGGCGACCGTGCCGTGGAGCCGTGCGGTGGCCGCGTCGGCGCCGTCCATCCGGAGCCAGATCGACCCGTATACCGGCTGCACGCGGGTGCCGTCGGCTTCGGCGGCGGCGATCCGTGCGTTCTCGCCGTCCGTGTCGTTCGTCTCCGCCCGGAAGCGTCGGTTCTGGGTTACTCGTTCGAGGTTTCCGATATGGGTGCACTGAGCCGCGAAAGGCGGGCGGGCCCGCTCGTCGGATCGGTCGAAGCATACCAGATTATTGGTTCCCTCACGAATCGTCTCGTACGTATGGTCGGGATTCCAGCGAATGAGGCTCGCGGTGCCCGGAAACCGGTTTGGCGTCTCCCCCACCGCCGCTTCGATGACCTCCGCGGGCGACTGGGCCGATAGAGCCGAGCCGTAGAGCGTCACCGCCAACAATGCTATCATCGCTTTCTTCATCGATCGCCTCCTGTTTGATCTCTATGAGAGTGGTCATGTACCGTCGGGCTTCGCTCGTACAATTCCGTCGTTCCGGCGCAAGCCGGAATCCAGCGTGGGTACTCGGACACCTACCTTCCGATGACGACCTTCCCCATGAAGTCGCCGTCGTCGAAGAATGCGAACGCCTCGTCGGCATCCTCGAAGTCGAAGACGCGGTCGATGAACGGCCGGATCTCATGGCCGGCCATGAAGCGGTTCATGCGCTCGAAGTCGGCGCGAGAGCCCACATGGAAGGAGCTGACACGAGCGTCCTTGTTGAACATGTCGAAGAATGGGATGTCGCCGCCGAAGCCCGAGAGGCCGCCGACGAGCGCCATGTGCCCGCCGTTGCCGAGCGCCTGGAGGGATCGGAGCCTCGTGTCCCCGCCCGCGATGTCGATGACGTGCTGCACCCCGAGTCCGCCGGTCAGCGCCACGACCTCGTCCTGCCACTCCGGGGTGGTGCGGTAGTTCACGGTGCCCATGGCACCGAGGTCGCGTGCTCGGGCCAGCTTCTCGTCGCTCGAGCTCGTGATGATCGGCCTGGCACCGGCGGCGACGGCGAAGAGGAGACCGAAGCTCGACACGCCGCCGGTTCCCTGGAGCAGCACGTAGTCGCCCGGAAGGAGCCCGCCGTATTCGAAGAGGCTCACGTACGCGGTCACCGCAGCGATCGGAAGTGTCGCTGCCTCCTCGTACGACAGGTAATCCGGCACCCGTACGAATCCGTGCTCGTCGTCGACGACGATCTCGGAGAGCATTCCCAGGCCGGGACCGCCGCGGAGATATTCCATCGCCCCCGCGGGTCGCTTCCCCTCGAGGAAGGACTCGGCGAAGTACGTTCCGACGACCCGGTCGCCGACCTGGAAGCGCGAGACGCCCGGACCGACGCCGATCACCTCGCCGGCGCCGTCCGAGAGCGCGACCTGGCCGCCGGGTCCCGCCGGTCCGCAGCGCCCCTGGATCGCGTAGCGGTCGCGGCCGTTCAGCGACGTCGCGTGGATGCGGACCTGGATCTCCCCCGGCCCGGGCTGCGGCGTGGGGACGACGACCATTGTCAGCCGGCACCCCTGACCGTCCGGTGCGGCGGCGTACTGCCACTGTCGGATCGTGCTCTCCTGGGCCTCGGCGGCTGGGGCGAGGACCAGTGCGAATGCAGCGCAGGCGAGCGAGACGATCCAGCGGGCGGGGTAGTGCGTTCGGATCCGCATCAATTCGCTCCAGGCAGCTCGAGTGCGACGGGGGTGGCGGATTGGATCGGGGCGGGGGAGAAGCCCACCCCGAAACCGCTCCAGGGAAGCACGAGAAAGGTACCGGATAGGGCGCGGGCGAGCAACGAAGCAGAGGAAGGACACGAAGCAGAGGAAGGGCGCGGAGGCAGCGAGCGACTTCATCGCCTGGATAGGGCGCGGAAAGCCGCCTCTCGAGTGGTCGTCGAGGCGGAAAACCCCCCTGCATCGTTCGTGAACGGGGGGTGCCCCTCTGGACAGCCGCCGCTTGCGCAACAGCCGCTCCAATCTCCAGAATCCGTGTCTGTCCGCGAAGTGCGGCCCCAGTTTCGCGGCTGTCGTGAATCGCAGGATCGCTTGCGTTCGCCTGCCGCCGTATCACAGACCCCAAAAGTGAGGAGTCCGGCAACGATGAAAACACCTGAGTCCGAGAAGCAACGGATCTCGACGAGAGCCCTGCGCCTCGCGCTGGCCGTGGCCGTGAGCATGGGCTGGGGACTTTCCCTGCCCGACGCCGCCATCGCGCAGGGTCCGGGCGTCGAGGGCGGCAACTGGACGTATCTCGGCGGCGATGCCTGGCACAACCGCTACACGCCGGCCGACCAGATCGACCCATCGAATTTCGAGAGCCTCGAGATCGCATGGCAGTGGAGCGCGAGCAGCTTCGGTCCGAGCACGGCCAGAGCGACGGGGAGCTATGTGAACGGGCGGCTCATCACCGTCGCCGGCGACAGGCGGAGCGTCGTGGGCCTCGATCCGGCCACCGGGCGGCTCAACTGGAGCTTCACGGAGCCCGTGACCCATCGCTGGGACTACTCGATGCGTGCCGGCTACGGCAAGGGCGTCGCATACGCCGAGGTCGATGGCCGCGACGTGGTCTTCATCTCGTCGCCAGCCTTCTTCCTGCATGCCCTGGACGCCGAGACGGGCCGGCCGCTCGAGAACTGGGGCGAGCGCGTGCCGCTCGACGGATTCCCCGAGACGGGTACCGTGGACATGATTCCGGACCTCATCGCCGACTGGGGTCCCTGGCTCGGGCACGGCAGCGAGTACGATCCCGATCAGGGCATTCCGCAGGAGCTGGGCTACATCACCAGCTCCTCGCCGCCGATCGTCGTGAACGACGTCGTCGTCGTCGGCAATTCCGCGGAGCAGGGCTATCTGCAGACGCGGATGGAGAATGTACCGGGCGACATCCTCGCCTACGACGCCCGCACGGGTGACTTCAAGTGGAAGTTCCACGTCATTCCGCGGCCGGGTGAGGAGGGCCACGAGACGTGGGAGAACGATGCATGGGAGTGGACGGGTGACGTCTCGTCGTGGGCGCCCATGTCAGCCGATCCCGAGCTCGGACTGGTCTACGTGCCGACGAATCCGCCGACGATCGACTACTACGGTGGCCATCGGCCCGGCGACAACCTCTACGGCACGAGCCTGATCGCCCTGAACGCCGAGACGGGTGAAAAGGTGTGGCACTATCAGTTCGTCCACCACGACATCTGGAACTACGACACGCCGACCGCCCCGATCCTGATGGACGTCACGGTGGACGGCGAAGTGATAAAGGGACTTTTCCAGGCGACGAAGCAGGGCTTCCTCTACGCCTTGAACCGCGAGACGGGCGAGCCGATCTGGCCGATCGAGGAGCGGCCGGTGCCGCAGTCGAACGTCCCGGGCGAGCAACTCTCGCCGACGCAGCCGATCCCGACCAGACCCGCGCCCTTCGAACTGCAGGGCCGTACACCCGAGCACCTGATCGACTACACGCCCGAGATCTACCAGCGGGCCTACGAGATCGCGGAGGAGAACAACCTCTTCAACCCGATCTTCAACCCGCCCACCACCACCGCCGAGGAGCCGGCGTGGAACTGCCCCGGTGGCGCGGGCGGCGCGAACATCAACGGTCCGGCGGTCGGCGATCCCGTCAACGGCATCGTCTTCGTGACGTCGCAGAGCAGCTGCTTCCGACTCCAGGTGATGCCTGGAATCGAGAATGAGCGTGAGGGACCGGAACAGGCCGGATCGACGGTGGCCGATTGGGTCGCCGTATCGACCTCCGTCGGCTTCGGAGCGGGGCCGGACCTCGACGGTCTGCCGATCTGGAAGGGCCCGGACGGGAGGATCGTCGCCATCGACGTCAACACCGGCGAGCACCTGTGGACGATTCCCAACGGGGATGCGCCGGAGGCGGCGCAGGAGCGAATCCGTAACCACCCGCTGGTTCAAGGTGTGGAGGGCGTGATGGTCAATCGCGGGCGTAGCGGACACTCGGCGATGACGGTGACACCGACCATGCTCCTGGCCACGGGTCGACTCGCGGACAATACCCCGGTGCTCTTCGCCATCGACAAGCTTACCGGGGTGCGCCTCGGAGCGGTGGAGACGCCGCCCGCCGGCAGCTACGGCATGTCGAGCTGGGTGCACGACGGGAAGCAGTACATCATCCTTCAGCTCAACGACGGATTGGCGGCGCTCGCGCTACCCGACTGACGCCGCTCCCGCCCGGCGGGTAGTCCACCGGTCGCCTGCTGATTTTCCTCCATCGGGGGGAGCGGTGGGCGGGCGCCGGTGGACTACCTGGGGATATCCGGAGCCGTCCGGTTTCTGATTTCCTGGCGCTCGAGCAGCGCAAGACCAAAGTTTACAGATCGAGAGTCGCGCCAATCCGTGCGGCGAACCCACAACGATTCCCCGTGCAGGAGGATTTTATGCCGACGTCACGTGCTCTGATCGCTTCGCTGGCCCTCGTCGCGGCCCCCCTTCTCACAGGGTGCGTCCAGGATGCGGCCGATCCCGCGGCCGCGGATACGCCGGGTGCGAGCGAGTACCCCAACCCGGTGACGGGCGCGGGTATTCCGAATCCGAATCCCAACCGCATGGGCAGCTGGGCGATGCAGCCGGAAGGAAGGGAGTGGGGGTCGACGGCCGGCATCACGATCGATCCGACCGACGGGCAGATCTGGGCATACGAGCGCTGCGGCTCGGGCTCGGCCGGGGGACCGGGGATCAACTGCGACAACAACCTGGTGGATCCGATCTTCAAGTTCGACCGGAATACCGGTGAGATCCTCGCCAACTTCGGAGCCGGAATCTTCGTGACCCCGCACGGCATCCACGTCGATCAGGAGGGCAACGTCTGGGTCACGGACTTCGCCGGCAATGCGGAGGGCACCAAGGGCCACCAGGTCCATAAGTTCAGTCCGACGGGCGAGCTCCTGCTGAGCCTCGGCGTCGCGGGGCAGCCCGGCGACGGGCCCGATCACCTCAACCAGCCGAACGACGTCATCGTGGCGCCGGACGGCAGCATCTTCGTCGCCGACGGACACAGCGGGCAGGGGATGACGACCGACGCGGACATGGCCGAGGGGCGGGCGGAGGGTCTGACCGGCCGCATCGTCAAATACACTCCCGAAGGCGAGTACGTGCTGGAGTGGGGTGAGATCGGCACCGAGCACGGGCAGTTCCGCACGCCGCATGCAATGGCCTTCGATTCACAGGGCCGCCTCTGGGTCGCGGACCGCGGCAACCACCGCATCGAGATCTTCGATCAGAACGGTAACTACCTCGACTCCCGCTATCTCTACGGGCGCATCAGCGACGTCTTCATCACCGACGACGACATGGTCTACGCCGTCGATTCGGAGTCGAACCGGCTCCGGCACATCAACTGGAGCAACGGAGTTCGCATCGGTCGGGTCGACCGCGACTGGATCGAAGGATTCATTCCGCCCTGGGAGTCGGACAGCCGTCCGAATCACGGGGTGGCCGGCGAGGGCGTGGCGGTGGATGCGGACGGCAACGTTTTCGTCGCCGAAGGACCTGCCTCGCTCAGCGACGCGGGCTCGGCGTTCACCAAGTACGAGGTCGCGAGATAAATAGAACATGAAGGAACGGCTCGGACGACGTGCGTGATCGGAAGCTTCGATCTCGTGCTCGAGCCATACGGGGACATTCTCGGCCCCTATCGCTCTGCTGTCGCCGGATACGCGGCCCTGCTCTGGTTGATCGCGTTCGTGGCGATGCTGTCCGGCATCGCCGTCTATGCCGCACGCCTCTGCTCGGCTCGTCGTCGGGTTGCTCCGAATCTCTGACGAAGGGCCTGCTGGAGGGGCGAAGCCTGGCGCCCCGCGGCGTCCGGGACCGGCGCCGGCGACCGCGTACATCGAATCGGATGTCGCCCCTCACCGGGACTGGCTCAGCGCTCCAGCGACTCCAGCTCGCCCCGAACCGGCCTTACGTACACCGTGTGGAGACCGAATGATGAAATCATCGACGCTTCGGCTGTTCCTCGGGTCGATCATGAGCTGCCTCGTATGGTCGCTCGTCCCAGCCGCCGTCTCGGCGCAGGAACCAGGCAGCGTCATAGCGGCCGATCCGCGCGTCGAGGGGCGCTCGTACATCTTCGAGGAGACGGGAATCGAGGTGCCGTATGCGCTCTTCGCCCCGTCGGACTACGACCCGTCGACACCATCGCCGCTGATCGTCGCGCTGCACGGTCTGGGTCGTCCCTTCGACTGGATGATGGGCTACCACGGCTTCATCGATTTCGCGGAGGCGAGCGGCTTCATCGTCGCCGCGCCCCTCGGCTACCATCCACGGGGCTGGTACGGCAGCCGCGGGCCGGGGATCCCCGCTGGCGCAACCGGTGACGCCGGCGCGTCGCTGCCGTCGAATCTCGGTGAGCTGAGCGAACGAGACGTGATGAACGTGCTGGCGATCGTTCGCGACCAGTACAACGTGGATCCCGACAGGATCTATCTCTGGGGCCACTCGATGGGTGGCGCCGGGGCGTACCACCTTGCCGCACGCTTCCCCGAGATCTGGGCGGCGATCGCCGTCGCGGCGCCGGCCCCGAGGGCAGAGACGATCGACGACATCGCCACCTTCCGCGACGTTCCCACCCTGGTTCTCCACGGTGACGACGACACGACGGTTCCGGTGCAGGGCTCGCGGGCCTGGGTCGCACGGATGGCGGAGCTCGGCATGCAGCACGTCTACATCGAGGTTCCCGGTGGCGACCACTCGCTCTTCGTGAGGGAGGACCCGGCGATGCTGGCGAAGGTGTTCTCGTTCTTCGACATCGTCCGGAAGGACCAGCGCGGCTCCGCTTCATCGCCCGATCGCTGATCGCGGGGATAGGGAGAACGTCAACCAGTAGATTCGTGGATCGGCTCGCGCCGGGAGGTGCGGACCCGCTCCCGCTCCCTGCACGGGGCTCGCCGAAACCGGGGATGTCTCCCCCGCGAATCGTCGTGCTGACGACGCTGACGATGATTGCCTTTGCCGGCAACTCACTCCTCTGTCGTGCAGCGCTGAAGGAAACGAGCATCGATGCCGCGAGCTTCACGACGATCCGGTTGATCTCGGGGGCGTTGATGCTCTGGCTGGTGGTCAGGATGCGAACCGCTCCGGCGACCGGCGGCGGCAACTGGCGGTCGGCGTTCGTCCTGCTCGTCTACGCCGCAGCCTTCTCCTTCGCCTACCAGACGCTCTCCGCGGCGACCGGCGCGTTGCTCCTCTTCGGTGCGGTTCAGGCGACGATGATCGGCTACGGTATCCGGGCGGGCGAACGCCTCCTGAGAGCCCAGCTCGTCGGGCTGACACTCGCGCTCGTCGGCCTGGTCGGTCTGCTCCTGCCGGGCGTTTCGGCTCCCCCCCTGGGCGGCTCCGTCCTGATGTTGTGCGCGGGTGCTGCCTGGGGGATCTACTCGCTCCGCGGACGGGGTGCGGGTGATCCCATGCGAGTCACGGCCGGAAACTTCCTGCGTGCCGCTCCCATCGCTCTCGTGCTGAGCGGACTCTTCTCGAGCGGGATGACGATGGACGCGGCCGGCTTCGGCTACGCCGTGGCATCCGGGGCTCTCGCGTCGGGGCTCGGGTACGCCATCTGGTACACGGCATTGCCGGCGTTGAAGGCGACGAACGCGGCGACGGTGCAGCTCAGCGTGCCGGTGATCGCGGCGATGGGTGGAGTCGCTTTCCTCGGCGAGCCGATCACCTCCCGTCTCGTCTTCGCCGCCGTAGCCGTTCTCGGAGGTATCGCGCTGGTGGTCAGAGAGCGGCCCCGTTCGATCGCATCACCGCCGACGGTTCCGCATCCCCGGTAGCGGCCTCCCTTTTCGCCCGGCGCTCATACGAAACGGAGAGAAAATGCTGACCATCTTCAAGACCATCCTGGATGTCTCGAAGTCGCTGCTCGGCGTCTCGGATCAGCTCAGGAACGCCGACCGGCCGGGAAAGTTCCAGGCGCTGGCGAACCTGGTGCGCGTGGGCTGACCAGCCGCGATTCGCAACCGGCCGTCGCCGCCCCGCCTGACATGAGCGTTGCAGGAGAGAGTGTCCGCAGGCATACTTTCAGAGGAGCCCTCGTCTTCCACACCCGCAACGGGGGAACCGTGCGCCTCGGATCGCCGCCTCCCGCGGATGTGCGGCCGAATCTCGCAGCAATCGACAACCCTCTGCGCCCGGTCGCTCAGCCAGGCATCCCGCCACGACGGCTCACTCCGCTCACGCACGGCTCCCGCCGAATGGTAACCCGCACCACCGGAGGTATGATCATGAAGATCGCTGACATTCTGCGGACGAAGGGTTCGGCAGTCGTCACCATTTCCCCGGAGCAGCCGATCCAGGTTGCGATGCGGGTGCTCGTCGAGCACAACATCGGAGCTCTGGTCGTGGTGGACGGCCGGCTTCGGGGTATCATCACCGAACGCGACATGCTCCGGACCGCGGCCGCCGACGTTCGCCGCCTCGAGTCGGCGCGGGTGGAGGATCTGATGACCGTAGAGGTCATTACGACCTCGCCCGCGGCGGATATCAATCATGTGATGGACGTGATGACGGAACGCCGTATCCGTCACCTTCCCGTCGTCGATGCTGGCGGCGTCTGCGGCATCATCTCGATCGGCGACGTCGTGAACGCGATGCGCCAGCACGTGGAGGCCGAGAACCGGCACCTGCATGCATATATCACGGGGATCCCTCTCTGATCCGGAAGCCGTTCCCGCCTCGATCCGCGCTTCGGCTCTGTGGCGGATCGACGGGGCGCTGCTGACCGCGCATCTGGTCCTTGCTCGTGCGGTGCTCCAACTTCTACTCCGACCGAATGTCCGTCTTCACGAACGCTGCCTCGGGCGGCCAGGAGCAGGCGAGGGAGTACACCCGCGCCGTGCTGGATCTCGTAGGCGAGCGCGATCCGCTCGTCCTGCTCGACAGCACGCCAAGCGAGGCCAGGCGAGCGATTCGTGGGCTCGACCGCGAACAGCTCCGCGCTCCCGAGGCTCCGGGCAAGTGGTCGGTCCAGCACGTGCTGCAGCATCTTGCCGATTCCGACCTGGTCTGGGGCAATCGGCTTCGCCTGGTGCTCGCCCACGAGAGGCCGGTGCTGACCGGGTACGATCAGGACCTGTGGGCGAGCCGCCTTCGCTACGATGAATCGGATCCGGAATCTTGGAGCACGAAAGAACGGCCCGGTGTAAGCCGGGCCGCTCAAATCGGTGCGCCGCCGGGTGGAGACGATCAGTTCGTCGCTGGGCGGGCGAGCTCGGCGAGGCTGATGCCGGTGAGGCTCCCCAGCCCCGTGCCGAGCTTCTGCTTCTGTGAACCGTCGATTCGAGCGCTGTAGACGTTCCCTCGAAGGTCGGTGATGAACATCCTGTCGCGCTTCAGGTCGAGCGCGAGGCCGATCGCCTCCTCGAAGCCGCCCGTCAGGATGACCGCGTCCTTCCGGTTCGCCGGATCGAAATTGGCGGGTGGGTCCATCGGCGCACGATTCACCGTGTTGCCACGTGGGGCATCGCCACGGTCGGTCCAGTAGATCTGTCGCGAGGCGTGGTCCAGGTCGAGGTCGATCGGCTCGGGAAGGCCCGCGAACAGCACCTCGATGTCCTTGCGGTTGGCCGCGGTCTGACCGGCCGGGATGTCGATGCCGGCGCGCCTGATGCTCCCGACACCCTCGTTGTCGCCGCCCTTCTGGGTCCAGTAGACGTGCCCGCGCTCCGAATCGACTGCGATTCCCACCGCCCAGTTCGCGGCGTTCTGGCGCGCCTCGTCGCCCGAGGCGATCTCCACGAGCGTCTCCAGCCCGGTGCCGTCGAGGTTCACCCGCTGGATCTTCATTCCTTCCCGATCCGACCAGTAGAGCTTGCGATTCCGCGAGTCGAGGGTGAGCTGCTTGGCGGTGAAGGTGCCCCCCGACGGAACGATCGTCCTGACGTTTCCGCCGTCGAGATCCGCCCGCATCACCGACCCGTCGTTCTCCTTCGACGCGCCCATGTTCGACCAGTAGACATGCCCGTTGGCCACGTCTACCGCGATGCCGTCCGGCGCGGTGTCGAGGTCGTCGACGAGGACGCGCACGTCCGAACCATCGGCGTTCGCCGACAGGACCTGACTACGAATGTTCAGGAAGAAGAGTCGTACGTCAGCCTGTTCCGCGGCGCCCTCATTGGCCTGGGCGACGGCCGTCGCGGGAAGGGCGAGGCCGGCCGCGACCAACGCGGCGGCGGCAGCCAGCGTGAATGCCTTGCGAGGGGATTGCATCTACATCCTCCGGGGAATCGTGGACGGCGGGTGGATTCTGGAGCACCTACGAAGTTAGGGACTTGCGCCCCCGCGGACAACGGTATCGATCCGGCTTCACGGGTATCATGGTCTTCCAAACTGGTGCGCTCACCTCGGGGAGGGCTGCCGATGCGAGTCACGCCGGCTCTTGACAGCGGAAGCGTACGTAAGTACCGTTGTACTTACATTCCCAACATGAGGAACCCGATGTCATACACTGGTCGTGCCACACGGACGGGCAACTCGAAGGGATTTCGGTTCGAGAGTGCCCTTTTTACGTCCCACCCGGAGTTCGCTTCGGGGGATCTGGAAGCCGACGTGATCGCGCCGGGGCGACTTCTCGTCCGAACTCGGACGGAGGGTGACGAAGCCGAGCGCGATGCCGTTCTGGACGCCTATCTCGCATTCCTACGGGAGCAGATCTCGGCGCACCCGGAGATGCTCCGACTGCTAACGGAAGCGGACGTGGCAGCGCTCGACGAACTACTCGCAGGTGTCGAGTACGACAAGGCGGACGAACTGGACGAGGGCTTTGAACTCCCGTAGAGGACGATTGGCTGGCGACATGCCGAGCCCCCATGTCGTCAACGGTTATCATCTGCTTGTGTGGCCAGCGTTCGATGAACGCTGGCGAAATCTGCGAGCGGCAGTGGAGCGTTTGCGAGAGCAAGACCCTGATGGCTATCGGCAGTCCCCGGCGGCAAAGCTACTCGCGGCCGTCCGTGACGCAGCGCTCCGCGATATACCGAACGACCCTGGTGCGGATCGCTACCGGCAGGGGAAGACGTCGGGGGATGCCAACAAGCACTGGCGCCGCGACAAGTTCTTCCGCCGGTTTCGGCTGTTCTTCCGCTACTCCAGTGAGGCGGGGCTGATCGCTTACGTCTGGCTGAACGACGAGTCCAATTTGCGACAGAGTGGAGCGCGTACCGATCCGTATTTCATCTTCCGTGCAATGCTGGAGCGCGGCCGGCCTCCAACGGACTGGTCGGAGTTGGTGGAGGAGTGCCGCAAGTGGACCGAGGCGGACATTGAGTCGCCCCTATCCGACGGAAAAGATAGCTAGGTCCCGCACACTTCAGCGGTGATCTCGGAACGTCCATAACCTCTGGCAGACGGTCGAGGATTACAATTCGCGGATCACGCGCGCCCAGTTAAGCCACGGCATCTGTCCCGCCTGTTACCGTTCGGAAGTGGAGGAACACCGCGACGGCGAGTAGGTCCATTGCGCCGACCGCCGCAATTTCGCCACTTTAAGGCAGCAGGAGTTCGTCCCCGCGGCGTCGAACCGGGCAGACACCGGATTGGCGCCGGTTTCACGCCACGCCGCGGCGGGCACGCGACGACTCGTCCACCGGCTCTTCCGCGCGACCGGAAGCCGCTGGCGATCGTCCCGGTTTATCTGGAGAAGTGAGTCTTCGTAATGAGCAACCCGACAGGTTTCATGGAGTACCCGCGCATCGTTCCCATCACTCGGGAGCCGCGTGAGCGCATAAAGGATTGGAAGCACTTCCACGAGAGCCTGCCGGCGGCCACTCTGGGCGAGCAGGGTGCGCGCTGCATGGATTGCGGAGTGCCGTTCTGTCATAGCGGACAACTCATTGACGGGGCTACGGCGGGCTGCCCTCTGCACAACCTCATTCCGGAGTGGAACGAGCTCGTCTACCTGGGGCGCTGGCGCGACGCGCTGGACTTCCTGCACAAGACGAACAACTTCCCGGAGTTCACTGGGGCCGTCTGCCCCGCGCCGTGCGAAGGGTCGTGCGTGCTCGGCATCAACGAGCCACCGGTCACGATCAAGAGCATCGAGCTCGCGATCGCCGATCGCGGCTTCGCCGAGGGATGGATCGTGCCCGAGCCGCCGGAAGTGCGCACTGGCAAGACTGTCGCGGTGGTCGGGTCCGGACCGGCTGGGCTGGCCGCGGCGGCCGAGCTCAACAAGGTGGGGCACACCGTGACGGTCTTCGAACGTGCCGACCGGATCGGCGGGCTCCTCACGTACGGCATTCCCGAGATGAAGCTCGAGAAGTGGGTCGTCGACCGGAGGGTGAACATCCTCGCCGAAGAGGGCGTTCACTTCGTCACGAACACCGAGGTGGGAACCAGCTTTCCGACAGAGAAGTTGAAAGCGGAGTTCGACGCCGTGGTTCTATGCGGCGGCGCCACCTGGCCGCGGGACCTTCCCGTAGAGGGTCGCGACCTCGAGGGTATCCACTTCGCAATGGACTTCCTCACGGCGTCGGCGAAAAGCTATCTCGACAGCGAGTTCGAGGACGGTAACTTCATCTCGGCGAAGGATCGCCAGGTGGTGGTGATCGGCGGCGGCGACACCGGCACGGACTGCGTCGCGACCTCGATGCGCCACGGGTGCAGGAGCCTCGTGCAGCTGGAGATTCTCGCCCGGCCGCCCGACGAGCGCTCCGAGGACAACCCCTGGCCCCAGTGGCCGAAGGTGTACAAGATGGATTACGGCCAGGAAGAAGCCGCCGCGGTCTTCGGGAAGGATCCGCGCGAGTACGCGGTGTCCACGAAGGCGTTCCTCGGCGACGAGAACGGCCGTCTTCGGGCGATCCGGGTCGTGGAAATTCAGCGGGTGGACGGCACGTTTCAGGAGGTGCCCGGCACCGAGCGTGAGATGCCTGCGGACCTCGTCCTCCTGGCGATGGGCTTTCTCGGCCCCGAGCGCGGGGGAATGCTGGATGAGCTGGGCGTCGAGCTGGACGGCCGCGGCAACGTGGCCGTCGACACCGACAAGATGACGAGCGAGCCCGGCATCTTCTCGGCCGGCGACATGTCGCGGGGGCAGTCCCTGATCGTCTGGGCGATCGCCGAGGGGCGTGAGGCGGCGCGCGGCGTCGATAAGTACCTGATGGGACGGACCCTGCTCTGACGCATTCTGATCCACCGTCGGGCTTAATCCCGTCATCCCGGCGCACCCCGGGACCCAG
>JBBDRR010000182.1:0-3996 GCA_040905395.1 Gemmatimonadota bacterium | reverse complement strand
AGCACCAGTTGCACCAGGTGCCCGGCGGGCTGGAGGAGTGGCTGAGCCTGACCGCTACGCTGCTATCGGCGGCGGTGGGCAACGCCGCGGTGGTCACGCGCCCGCGCGCGATCTCGAGCCGGTTGCGGCATGCTCAGCTGGTAGAGCTGAGCCGCGACACGGCGCTGCTGGTGGCGGTGATGGACGATGGGCGCGTGCGCCAGCGGCTGTTGCCGCAGACGCAGCCCGCGACGCAGGCGGCATTGCAGGAGCGCGCGGCGCGCCTGAACGAGCGGCTGGAGGGCGCGGACCTCACTATTGTTCGAGCGTTGATCGATGATCTGGATGACGCGGATGAGCTGGCGACGGTGCGCGCCATTGCCGATCTGATCGATGAGCAGCGCATCGCGGAGGAGACGTTCGTGGACGGCGTGAGTTCGGTGCTGCGTCAGCCGGAGTTCTCCGACGTGGAGCGCATGCTGGCGGCCGTGGCGCACCTGGAGGCCTACCGCCTTCGCACGCTGCTGGAGACGGCGGCGGATCCGAGCATCGGCAGCACCCGCGTGCTGATCGGATCGGAACACGATGACGAATCGATGCAGGACTGGAGTGTCGTGGTGGCTCGGTACGGCGACCAGGAGACCAGCGGGACCGTGGCCGTGGTCGGCCCCACGCGCATGGCCTACGGCCGGACGATCCCACGAGTGCGTTATGTCGCATCGCTGATGAGCCAGTTGCTGCACGACGTGCGGCAGTCATAGCAGTATTCCCGCGCCCGGGCGGCGGCGCGGTTGCCGGAGAGAACATGACCGAAGACCACACCGGCCCGGTGGCGCCGGAGAACGAGGGCACGCCCGAGGCGGCGGACGAGGCGCTCCGCGACGAGCTGGAGCGCACGAAGCAGCAGTATCTCCGCGCCGTGGCCGACTACCAGAACCTCCAGCGGCGCTCCCAGGAAGAGCGGCAGGAGTTCGGCCGTTACCAGCTCACGGCGCTGGTGCTGAACTTCCTGCCCGTGCTGGACGACCTCGAGCGCGCGCTCGAGTCGATCGATGCCGCGCCCGAACAGCAATCATGGCTGGAGGGCGTTCAGCTGGTGGCGCAGAAGTTCCGGGGTGTGCTGGAGGCGAGCGGGATCCAGGAGATCCACGCGCTGAACCAGCCCTTCAACCCGGAGCTGCACGAGGCCGCGGGCAGCGCGCCGGGCCCGGACGGCCAGGTGATCCACCTCGTGCGGCGCGGCTACACGTTGCAGGATCGCGTGATCCGGGCGGCGATGGTGATCGTCGGCAACGGCGAGCCGGCCCCGGCCGGTGGCGCGGGCGGCGGCGCATCGCAGGCAGATGAGACGAACGATTCCCGACCGGGCGAGGGCGAATGAGCGCGCCTCGGAGGCCGGTCATGACAGGACCGCGGGATGACGCGGGAAAGCGAGGAGCCACATGAGTAAGGTCATCGGCATCGACCTGGGGACGACGAACTCCTGTGTCGCGGTGATGGAAGGCGGAGAGCCTCGGGTCGTCCCCAACGCGGAGGGGGGGCGCACCACGCCGTCCGTCGTCGCGGTGGCGAAGGACGGCGAGCGGCTGGTGGGCACCGTGGCGAAGCGCCAGGCGGTGACCAACCCGGCGAACACTGTCTACTCCGTGAAGCGCCTGATGGGCCGCAAGTTCGATGACGCCGAGGTCGGGAAGCTCCACCGCGTGGCCGGGTTCACGGTCGTCAAGCGTGACAACGGCGACGCCGGCGTGGAGATGGGCGGCCGCGAGTACAGCCCGCCCGAGATCAGCGCCATGATCCTCCAGAAGCTGAAGGCGGACGCCGAGGCCTACCTGGGCGAGACGGTGAACGAGGCCGTGATCACGGTCCCGGCCTACTTCAACGACGCCCAGCGGCAGGCCACCCGCGACGCCGGCCGCATCGCCGGCCTCGAGGTGCTGCGCATCATCAACGAGCCGACCGCGGCGTCGCTGGCGTACGGGCTCGACTCCAAGAACGAAGAGGTGATCGCGGTCTACGACCTCGGTGGCGGCACGTTCGACATCTCGATCCTCGAGATCGGCGACGGCACGTTCCAGGTCAAGGCGACGAACGGCGACACGTTCCTCGGCGGCGACGACTTCGACGACACGGTGATCGATCACCTCGTGGCTGAGTTCAAGCGCGACCAGGGCGTCGACCTGTCGCAGGATCGCACCGCGCTCCAGCGTCTGAAGGAGGCGGCGGAGAAGGCGAAGATCGAGCTCTCCTCGGCGCAGTCGACCGAGATCAACCTGCCGTTCATCACCGCGGACGCCAGCGGGCCGAAGCACCTCGTGATGACGCTCACGCGCTCCCGGCTGGAGCAGCTGGTCGGCGATCTCGTCGACCGCACGCTGGAGCCGGTGAAGCAGGCGCTGCAGGACGCCGGCGTCACGGGCGCGGCGATCGACGAGGTGGTGCTCGTCGGCGGCATGACGCGCATGCCGCTGGTGCAGAAGAAGGTGCAGGAGTTCTTCGGCAAGGAGCCCCACAAGGGCGTGAACCCGGACGAGGTCGTGGCCATCGGCGCGGCGGTCCAGGCGGGTGTCCTCAAGGGCGAGGTGAAGGACGTCCTGCTGCTGGACGTGACGCCACTGACGCTGGGCATCGAGACGCTGGGCGGGGTGATGACCCCGATCATCGAGCGCAACTCCACCATCCCGACCAGCGCGTCCCAGACGTTCTCCACCGCCTCGGACAACCAGCCGTCCGTGGAGATCCACGTGGCGCAGGGCGAGCGGCCGATGGCGACCGACAATAAGTCGCTGGCGCGGTTCATCCTGGACGGCATCCTGCCGGCGCCGCGAGGCGTCCCGCAGGTGGAGGTCACGTTCGACATCGACGCGAACGGCATGGTGAAGGTCTCGGCCTCCGACAAGGCGACGAACAAGCAGCAGCACGTCACCATCCAGGCCGCCTCCGGCCTGAGCGAAGAAGAGGTGCAGCGCCTCCAGCAGGATGCCGAGGAGCACGCCGCCGAGGACGCCGCCAAGCGCGAGTCCGTGGAGGCCCGCAACACCGGTGACTCCCTCGCGTACTCCGCCGAGAAGATGCTCCGCGACAACGCGGAGGTCGTCGAAGGCGAGCCCAAGGAGAAGGTGGAAGCGGCCATCAAGGAGCTCCGCGATGCGCTCGGCGGTGAGGACACCGCGGTCATCAAGGAGAAGACCGAGGCGCTCTCCGCTGCGATGCAGGAGGTCGGCGCGGCCGTCTACGGCGCACAGCAGGCCGCCAACGCCCCCGGTGGCGGCGGCGAGTCCGGCCCCGCCGGGGGCTCGAACGGCGCGAGCGGCGACAACGGTGAAGGCGAGCCCGACACCGTCGAGGGCGAGTTCCGCGAGGTCTAGCTCGCGGAGATGACTACCAGCCGATGCCCCGCTCGCCGGGGCATCGGTTCTTCTGGAGGTCGGATGGTGGGGGCGATCGCCTGGCCAATGATGCTGGTGGCTCTCACCCTCGCGTTGAGTGGGGTGCTTGGTGCGATGTCGGTTCGTCGTACCGCCGCAGGATCGATCGGAGCGCGGCATGGCGTAATTGCACTCGTGTCGGTTCTCGTCGTTTTGATAGGGATTGGTCTCGCGCTCTACGCAGCCAACCTCAGTGGGAACCTCGGGCGCTAGGACGGAACTATGCACGTCATCGACGACTTTGAGCTTCGTCACGTCCCCTTCGAGCAGTGCTGGAACTTCCGCGACATCGGCGGCTATCCCACCTCGGACGGCCACTCCGTCGCGTGGAAGCAGTACTTCCGCTCGGGCGCGCTCGAAGACATGCACGAGGCGGACCGCCAGCGCCTCCGGACGTTGGGCGTCCGCACCATCGTCGACCTCCGGCGGCCCGAGGAGACTCGCGACCGCGGCGTCCACCCGGCGGCGGAACTCGGCGCACGGTACGCGCACCTGCCACCGCTGCCCGACGGCGCCAGCGCTGAACTCGACCACCGCTTCGGACGCGCGATCTCCGGGCAGCGATACCTCGGCTACCTCGACTACGCCG
>JBBDRR010000181.1:10755-24028 GCA_040905395.1 Gemmatimonadota bacterium | reverse complement strand
CGAGAAAAAGCTATCAGCTATCGGCTATCAGCTATCGGCTGACTGCTATCGGCTGACGACTGACGACTGACGACCGGCGTCCCTGAATCCTGAATCCTGAATCCCGAACCCTGGTCCGTGGACATCTTCGCACCCTCCGCCGCGCCTGTACTCGCGCTCCTGGGCTTCCGCCTGGGAGGGCTCGTGCTGATCGCGCCGGTGTTCTCGTCGCGAACCGTCCCGAACATGCTGAAGGCTGGGATCATCGTGTTGCTCGCGACGCTGCTGCATCCGGTGGCGATGGCGTCGGCCGCGCAGGGGGTTCGGATCACGCCGGCGGTGGCGATGACGGAGACGCTGATCGGGTTTTCGATCGGATTGGGCGTCGCGCTGATGGTCGGGGCTGCGGAGGCCATGGGTGATCTGCTGGCGGTGCAGATCGGCGTGTCCGGCGCGGCCGCGCTCGACCCGTTGACATCGCATTCGGTACCCGTCCTCGGCACCTTCGCGAGCCTCTTCGCCATCACGCTCCTACTCTCGCTCGACGCGCACCTGGTGATGCTGGGCGCCGTAGGCGACAGCCTGTCGCTGCTGCCGATCGGTGTTCCCCTCGACCTGCGGGCGGGGCTCGCCACGATGGCCGGGTGGGGGAGCATGCTCTTCCTGCTCGGCGTGCGTTTCGCCGCTCCGGTCATCGCGACGGTGCTCCTGGCCAACGTCGCGCTCGCGGTGCTCGGACGGGCGGCTCCGCAGCTGAACGTCCTGGCCGTCGCATTCCCCATCCAGATCGGCATCGGCCTGCTCGTCTTTGCTGCCTCGATCCCGCTGATCGGCGCCTTCTTCAACGGTTGGGCAACCGTCCACGACAGCATGCTCGGACAGGTGCTCGAGGCCTTCGCACCCGCGGGGAGGAGCTGATGTCCGAGAGCTCCATGCAGGAGAAGACCGAGGCGCCTACCCCTCGAAAGCGCGAGGAAGCGCGCACCGAGGGTCAGGTTCCACGGAGTCAGGAGCTGAACACGGCCTTCCTGCTCCTGGGCGCTGCGCTCGTCACCAACGCGGTGGGGTCGACGCTCGGCAGCAGCGTTCTGACGACCTTCCGGCACGGACTGGTGATGACCGGCGCCGACGACCTCGACGGGCCCACGGCCGTTTCCTTCGTCCAGCTCACCGGCTGGAAGGTGCTCGCGGGGCTCAGCCTCTTCCTCTGCTCGCTGGGCGCGGTGGCCCTCGGCATCACGGCGGTGCAGGCCCGCGGCATCCTCACGGTCAAGCCCATCCAGCCGAAGTGGGAGCGTATCAATCCGCTGCCGAACGCGAAGCGGATGCTCGGCACCCAGCCCTGGATGGAGCTCGCTAAATCGCTCCTGAAGCTCTTCATCGTCGGGCTCGCCGTCTACGTCTCCATGCAGCTCGCCTGGGACGAGTCGGTGACGCTCGTGCAGCAGGCGCCCTTCGCGCTGCTCGACCTCGTCCGCCGCTATTCCGTCCGCATGCTGATGACGGCCGGGCTGGCCTACATCGTTCTCGCTCTCTTCGACTACGGCTACCAGCTCTGGCAGCACGAGAAGAACCTGAAGATGACGAAGCAGGAGGTGAAGCAGGAGCACAAGCAGTCAGAGGGTGATCCGCTCGTCAAGGCGCGCATGCGCAGCATCGGTCGCTCGCTCGCGCGGCGGCAGATGATGAACGAGGTGCCGAACGCCGACGTGGTCGTGACCAACCCGACCCACATCGCGGTGGCGCTGAAGTACGATCCGTCCAAGGCCGACGCGCCGGTGGTCCTCGCGATGGGTCAGCGTAAGGTGGCGGAGCGGATCAAGGCGATCGCCGCCGAGTCGGGTGTGCCGATGGTGGAGAACAAACCGCTCGCGCGGGCTCTCATCGCCAGCAGCCGGGTCGGAGCCGCGATCCCGGCAGAGCTGTACATCGCCGTCGCCGAGGTTCTCGCCTTCATCATCCGACAGCGCACCGGACGCGCGGGGAGCAGGGCATGAGCGCGAACGCTGCAGCTCCGATGCAGGATTCCGTCGGGCGCCGCACGGCCGAGATCGGCCTCGCGGTGGCGGTCGTATTCATCATCGCCCTCCTCATCCTGCCACTCCCGGCGTTTCTGCTCGACCTCTTCCTGGCGCTCAGCATCGGGCTGTCGCTGATGATCCTGCTGGTCGCCCTCTACACGGTGAACCCGCTCGACTTCAGCGCCTTCCCCGCGGTGCTTCTGCTGCTGACGCTGTTCCGGCTGTCACTCAACGTCTCGAGCACCAGGCTCATCCTCAGCGAGGGGAACGCGGGGTCGGTCATCGAGGCGTTCGGCGAGTTCGTCATCGGCGGGAACTACGCGGTCGGGCTGATCCTCTTCCTCATCCTGGTCGGGATCAACTTCATCGTGATCACGAAGGGTGCGGGACGCGTGGCCGAGGTGGCCGCCCGCTTCACCCTCGACGCGATGCCCGGCAAGCAGATGGCGATCGACGCCGACCTGAACGCCGGGCTGATCGATGAGCAGGAGGCCCGCCGCCGCCGCGACGAGATCTCCAGGCAGGCGGACTTCTACGGCGCGATGGACGGCTCCTCGAAGTTCGTGAAGGGTGACGCGATCGCGGGTCTGCTGATCACCGTCATCAACGTGCTGGGCGGGATCTTCATCGGCGTCGTGCAGCGTGGAATGCCGCTCGATCGGGCCGTCTCGACCTACACGATGCTCACCGTCGGCGACGGCCTCGTCTCCCAGATCCCGGCACTGGTCGTCAGCACCGCGGCGGGCATCATGGTGACGCACGCCTCGAGCGGCACGCGCATGGGCTCCGCCTTCGCGAAGCAGCTCGGGACGCAGTCCAAGCCGATGTGGATCGCCGCTGGAGTCATGGCGAGCTTCGGTCTGATCCCTGGCCTTCCCTTCATGCCCTTCATGGCGTTGGGCGCCGGAGCCGCGGCCCTCGCGCACGTGGCGGGGAAGAACGAGAAGGTTCAGTTCCAGCTCGCCTCCGCGGCGCACACCGCCGAGATCGAGGCGCCGCAGGAGGAGAGTCCGATGCGCGACCTCCTGCAGATCGACCCCATCGAGCTGGAGGTCGGCTACGCGCTGATCCCGCTGGTGGACGAGGGCCAGGGCGGCGACCTGCTCGAGCGCATCTCGCTGCTGCGCAAGCAGGCCGCGGTCGAGCTGGGGATCCTCGTTCCGCCCATCCGCATCCGCGACGACATCCGGCTCCCGGCGAACGAGTACATCATCAAGCTCCGCGGTGCCGAGATCGCCCGCGCCGAGGTGATGCCGCGCTTCCTCCTCGCGCTCGACACCGGCGGCGTCATCCGCGAGGTCGAGGGCGTGGAGACCGTCGACCCCAGCTTCGGCATGCCGGCACGCTGGATCTCCACCTCCCGCCGCGTCGAGGCCGAGTCCTTCGGATATGTCGTCGTCGAGCCGCCCACCGTCGTGGCGACGCACCTGATGGAGATGCTCAAGGCGAACGGTGGCGAGCTGCTCGGCCGGCAGGACGTCCAGGAGATGATCGACGCGCTGAAGAAGACGCACCCCGCGCTCGTCGAGGACGTGGTGCCCGGGAAGGTCTCGCTCGGCGTGCTGCACCGCGTGCTCCAGCGGCTTCTCAAGGAGCGCCTCCCGATCCGGGACCTGGTTTCGATCCTCGAGGCCCTCGGCGACGCTGCCGATCACACGAAGGATCCGGAGGCGCTCACGGAGCGCGTCCGCCTTGCCCTCTCCCACGTCATCGCGCGCCTCCATCTCGACGCGTCGGGCGGAATACGGGCGATCACGATGGGGCCGAAGCTCGAGACCGGCCTGATGTCGCTCTTCAGCCCCCGCGGCGGGCAGGCGCCCGGCGGGATCATGAACCCCGACACGCTCGCCGGACTGCTCCGCGATCTCAGCTCTCTCGCCAGCGCCCACTCGACGGACGGCCGCTCGATCCCGCTGGTGACGCCGCCCGGCCTCCGCGTCGGCGTGCGCCGCCTCATCGAGCCCGTGCTGCCGACGCTCCCCGTGATCTCGCTCGCCGAGCTCCCGCCGCAGATCGGGCTCGATACCGTCGGCATCTGGGAGCTCCGGGAGTGAGGGGGAAGAGACGACCAAAGCACGAAGCACCCGAAGACTAGCTCGATCGAACTGGCAACTGGCAACTGGCAACCACAAAAAATGAACATCCAGACATTCCGCGGCTCTGACATCAAACGAGTCTCGCTCTCCGCACAGCTGGCGCTGGGCGAGGACGCGATGATCGTGCGGACGCGGGTCGTCCGGAGCCGCGCGGGCACGCAGGTCGAGGTGATCGCCGCGGCTGCTGGCGACGTCGAGCGGTTGCGCCGCCGGCTCGATCCGAAGCCGCTCACTCCACCCCCCGCGGGTGCGCGCCGCTCCCGACCGCTGGTCGTGGCCCTGGTCGGGCCGACGGGGGCGGGCAAGACGACGACTCTCGCGAAGCTCGCGGTCAACCCGGCGGGCTTCGGAGCCTGGAGGGTCGGGTTGCTGACCATCGACACGTTCCGCACCGGTGCTCTCGAGCAGCTCGAAAGCTACGCAGCCGTCGCCGGCATCCCGCTGGAGATCGTGTATTCCGTCGACGAGGCCGACGCAGCCCTCGACCGCCTCGCCGGCTGCGACGTGGTGCTCGTCGACTCGCCCGGGCGCAGCCCGCGCCACCCGGAGCACAACACCGCGTGGATGGAGCTGCTCGGCTCGATCGGCCCGGACGAAGTGCACCTCGTCGTTCCTGCGTCCATGCGCCTGGATGCGGCGCTCGGAGCATTCGAGTCCTACGACGCGCTCGGCATCACGCACCTGCTGCTGACGAAGCTCGACGAGGTCCAGGACGACATCGGCGTGGCGGACGCGGCCGTCGAGTTCCGCCTGCCGACGCGCTGGCTCACCGACGGGCAGGAGATCCCGCTCGATCTCCATCCGGCCGTGCAGCGGATCCTGACCTCGCTCGCGAGCCACACCGGCGGCCTCGACACCCTGCCGATCACCGCATGAGCGTGCAGCTGGAGTCCCTCCGCCGCTACGTGGCCAACCGGCCCCCCGCCTTCTCGCCGGAGGTACCCGAACGGGTGCTCCTGGTCGGGAGCGGCAAGGGGGGGGTGGGTACGTCCACCGTCGCCGCACTGCTCGCGGTGATGGCGGCGGCGGACGGCGAAGAGGTGCTCCTCCTGGATGCCGACGACAACCACGGTTCGCTCCCGCTGATGTTCGGCGCCGAGCCTGGGCGCACGCTCTCCAGCCTCCGCTCGGGACACGCTGCTCCCGCTGAGCTCCTGGTGACCCTCGGCCATGGTCTCTCGCTGCTCCCCCTGGGCGGGACCGCCGATTCCGGTGAGACGTTCTCCGCCGCAGAGCGCCGCGGGCTGCTCCGACGGGTCGCCTCGCTCTACGGCCGCTTCGATCTCGTCATCGTCGACGCGGGTTCCCGGCTCGCTCAGGTGATGGACGCCGCAGCGAGCGGTGCCGCGAGGCTCATCGCCGTGACCGCCGCGGAGCGCGTCTCGGCCGCCGCCACCTACGCGCTCGTGAAGACCGTCGACGCCCGGTTCCCGGGAATGCCGATCGACCTGCTCTTCAACCGCTGCCGCCTCTCGACCGCGACGAACGGATTCGAAGAGATCGAGGCGGCGACAACGCAGTTTCTGCAGCGAGCGATCGGCTTCGCCGGCGCTCTGCCGGACGACGATAGGCTTCGCACGACAGTGGAGGAAGGCATGCACCTCCAGGACGCGGCCGCGCTCGGCACGCCCGCGACGTCCGCATGTCACGAGCTTGCCGCCACGCTCGTGCGCCAGTTCAACGAACGTGACGCAGCACGGCTCCGCCGTGCACCGGATCATTCACCCGCGGTCGCCGCACCGCGTATTTCCACTCGGAGGTAAGTCATGGAAAGCACCGCCCTCTGGGCCGAGTTCACCACGAACGGCAGCGCCGCCGCACGCGACAAGCTGCTGAACGAGCACCTCGGCCTCGTCCACCACGTCGCCCGTCAGCTCTCGAAAACGCTCGCCGCCGACGTCGACTTCGACGAGCTGGTGAGCTGCGGCGTCATCGGCCTGATGAACGCACTCGAGTCGTTCGATGCCTCGCGCGGGCTCGCGTTCAGCACTTTCGCGGCGCCCCGCATCCGCGGCGCGATCCTCGACGAGCTCCGCAGGCAGGACCACGTCCCCCGCTCAATCCGCAAGAAGAGCCGGGACATCGGTGGCGCCCGTGAGGCGCTCACCCGCGAGCACGGGCACGCTCCGGACGATCAGACGATCGCCAAGCAGCTCGGGGTGGACATGGACACCTTCTGGCGCTGGCAGGCCGATGTGGAAGGCATCTTCCACCTCCCGCTCGATGTCTCGACCGCCCCGGCCGAGAAGAGTGCGCCGACTCCCGCGGAGCTCCTCTCCGGTGAGGAGAACGACAACATCGAAGACGAGCTCAACCTGGAAGAGGAGGTCGGAGTGCTGCGTGAGGCGATCATGGAACTGAAGGAGCAGGAGCGCGTGGTGCTCTCCCTCTACTACTTCGAGGAGCTGAAGCTCCACGAGATCGCCACCATTCTCGAGCTCACCGAGTCGAGGATCTCGCAGATTCGCTCCAAGTCGATCCAGAAGCTCCGCGTCCAGATGGGCAAGCTCCGGGAGCAGGTCGCATGACCAACGCCTCCCGCAGCTGGCTCGGAGAAATGGTCGAGGCGACTCGCCGCGTCGTCGCCTTCGGTAGTGGCGGGACCTCCACCCGCACGCAGAAGAAGCCGCGGAGGCGGGCCGGTCGCCGCAAATCCGGCGACGGCAAACTGCAGAAGCGCGCCGTCGAGGTGAGGAAGCTCGCCGCCGCGGGGATCGACCGCTGTGAGATCGCGCGCCGTACCCGCATGTCGCAGGACACGGTCGGAATGCTGCTCAACCTGAGCGACTCCGAACCGGCGGATTCTGCCGGCGAAGGAAGTTTCTTCCGGATCCTCCAGACCCGGATGGCGGCCTGAAGGGATCGTACGAGTTCGTGTAAGTAAAGTGAATATAACAAGTTACGTAGATGGCACGGTGGAGCGTGAGGCCGGCATGCTGGTTGCCTTTCTCTGGCACCGAACCCCGCGAGACCCGTCCGACGGATAGCGGACAACGGACAACGAAAAACGACCATGCCCGAAATCAACGGAATGATCCGCGCCGCCAACGCGCTCCACTACTGGGAGCGGCGGCAGGAGATCGCAGCCAACAACCTGGCCAATGCGGACACGACCGGCTTCAAGGCCGAGCGGGTCTTCGCCCGGGTGCTCGGCGACGCGATCCCGGTTGCGGACACCATGACGGACATGAGCGCGGGAGCCCTGACGCATACGGGCGAGCCGCTGGATTTCGCGATCGCGGACGGCGCGTTCATGGTCGTCGAGACGCCGAACGGCGAGCGCCTGAGCCGCGGAGGCTCATTCACCCTCGACGGGGAGGGCCGCATCGTCGATGCGCGCGGCAACCCGCTCCTCGGTGAAGGAGGCGAGATCATCGTTCCACAGGGGTCGATCGACGTCGACGCGGCCGGCACTCTGCGCGTGGAGGGCCGGGAGATCGCCCGTCTACGCGTCGAGACGGTACCGCCCGAGGTGCAGCTGATGCACGACGAAGGCACGCTCTTCCTCCCTGACCCCGCCCGCGCCGATCAGCCCGCCGAAGAGCGGCAGATCCGCCAGGGCCAGCTCGAGGCGAGCAACGTCAACACCGTCGGCTCACTCGTCGACCTGATCTCGATCCAGCGCAACTACTCCGCCGTCCAGCGCGCCGTAACCACGATGGACGACATTCGCGGAACCATATCGAACGAGCTCGGGAAACCGGTTTAGAAGTTTTGAGTTTTGAGTTTTTAGTTTTGAGTTATGCTGCATCGGCATTCCGAGCTTTCATCTCGGTAATTCATAAGCGATAAACTCAAAACTAAAAACTCAAAACTAAAAACTGATACAACTGATTCGACTCAACCCGGAAAGCAGACATGGACCCCTCTCTCAGAACCGCCGCCACCGGAATGCGCGCCCAGCAGGTGCGAACCGAAGTCATTGCGAACAACCTCGCGAACGTGAACACCACCGCCTTCAAGCGGAGTCGTGCGCACTTCGAGGATCTCCTTTATCAGACGGTCCAGGGCAGCACGATCGTAGGAGCGCCCGAGGCGGGAACGACGCCGGAGATACAGGTGGGACGGGGTGTCAGGCTCGCCGCCGTTCAGCGCCTTCACTCCGCCGGGGCCATCGAGCAGACCGGGCGGCCGTTCGACCTCGCGATCGAGGGTGACGGTTTCTTCCAGGTTCAGCTCCCGAACGGCGAGGTCGGCTATACCCGCGACGGCAGCTTCACCGTCTCCGATCAGGGGATGCTCGTCACGAACGGTGGCTACACGATCGTTCCGGGGGTCGAGATCCCGAGCGACGCGTCGGACGTGCAGATCTCGCGGACCGGCATCGTCACCGTCGAGCGCGCCGGCATCGCCACAGACCAGACGGAGATCGGCCGGCTCGAGCTGGCGCGCTTCGCCAACCCGAGCGGCCTCAGCTCGCTGGGCGAGAACCTGTACGCCGAGAGCCCCGCTTCGGGCGAGCCGATCCTCGGCTACCCGCAGGAGGAAGGCATGGGACGGCTGCTCCAGGGGAGCCTCGAGGCGAGCAACGTCGAGATCGTCCAGGAGATGGTCGACATGATCACCTCGATGCGCGCGTACGAGATCAACTCGAAGTCCGTGCAGAACAGCGAACAGATGGCGCAGATCGCCAGCAGCATGGTCCGCTGATGCCGTTTCGCCGGATCTCCGCGCCTGTGCTCGTCTGTCTCGCGATCGCACTCGTTCCCCTCGGATCGGCCGGGGCGCAGCAATCGGAGGACGCGCCTGTGGCCCTCGCGGCCCGCGACCTCCCTCGAGGTGCCGTGCTCGAAGCGGGAGACTTCGTCTTCACGACGACTCCCGCGGCCGTCGGGCCGATCGGGTGGATGACCAAGCGGGTCGTGACGGAGGGCGAACCGCTCCGGCCGCCCGCCATCGCCCCCATGGACGTAGTCCGCTCGGGCGATCCGGTTCAGCTCGTCTGGTCCAGTGGCGGCCTCGAGCTACGCGTCAGGGGGCGGGCGATGGGATCCGCGGCGATCGGAGAGACGGTGCGCGTTCGCGTCGATACGCGGCGCCGATTCGAAGGCACAGTGCTCGAGGCAGGCGTGGTCCTCCTCGATTCACCACAGAATGGCAGGCAGAGATGACGGGAAGCAGGACGTGGATCGCAGGGATCTTACTCGGCACCGCCCTCGGCGCAGGTGCGGCGGACGCTCAGACGCGTCAGTCCTGGACCTCGGATCGGCGTGACTTCGCTGCGGGCGACGTGATCACCGTCCTCATCGACGAATACACGCTCGCCGCTTCGAACCAGGGCGACTTCAACTCGGAGCGCCGTTTCAACGATCTCAGCATCGGGGCGGGGCAGTCGGTCACTTCGGCCATTCCCAACGTGGGCGCAGAGGTTCGCACCGGGAATCAGGGGGAAACCCGCAGCCAGTCCGATGCAACCCGTCAGAACCGCTTTCAGGGCGAGATGACGGTTCGGGTGCTCTCGATCGAGGAGGGTGGGCTGCTCCGCGTCGAGGGCCGTAAGGTGGTCAATATCGACCGGACGACTGAGGAGCTGGTGCTCCGTGGGCTCGTCCGCCCCAACGACGTCTCCGCAAGCAACATGGTCGAATCGTGGCGCATCGGCGACGCCGAGCTGGTCTACACCTCCGAGCGGCCCTCGGCCCGCGGCGGAATCTTCGGTCGCATTCTCGGGATCATCTGGCCATGAGCAGCTCCACCGGTCACTACACGTCCGTCCTTTCGCCCCCGTCCACCCGACGCACCTGGTCGTCGGCGCGGCAGGCGATGTCATCCCGGCGAGATCCGGGATCCAGCGTGGCGATGGCAGCACCGCGCAACGAAGTAACTCGCGACGACACCGCCTCTCCGCGCCGAGCCGGCCTGTTTGCGGCCTGCGCGGCGCTCATCGTCACGCTGCTCGTCCTCCTCCTGCCGGCTACCGCGGCCGGGCAGCAGCAGACCCGCGTCGCGGACCTGACGATCCAGGAGAGCTCGGTCCCGGTTCGCCTCGTCGGGTACGGCCTCGTCGTCGGTCTCGACGGAACGGGCGATAGGCCGGCGGGCGGCAGCACGGGCGGCCATACCGTCCAGTCCGTCGCCAACCTCCTCCGCCGCTTCGATGTCGACGTTCCGCCCGACGTGCTGCGCATGCGGAACGTCGCGGCGGTGCTCGTAACGGCCGAGGTGTCGCCTTATCTGCGCCCCGGCGGGCGCTTCGAGGTACACGTATCCTCGGTGGGCGACGCCCGCTCGGTCCGTGGTGGCGTCCTCTGGATGACCCCGCTCATCTCGGACGTCGGAGGCATCCCGGTCGCCACCGCCCAGGGGCCGCTGATGATCAGCGACGGCGGAAACGCGCGCGGCTCCTATGTGGTCGAGACGACTGCTCGCATACCCGCCGGGGGCCTTCTCGAGTCGGGTCTGCCGGCGGTCGAGTTCGCGACTGCGTCCCGCCTGCTCCTGCGTCAGCCCGACCTCGGCACCGCGATGCGGGTCGCCGCTGCCGTCAACGCGGAGATCGGCGCGGGTACGGCGATCGTCGAGGATCCAGGCTCGGTCGCGCTGACCCTGCCGGAGGATGGCATCGAGCGGATCGAGCTGCTCACGCTGGTCAACGAGATCCGCCTCGAGACGGCTCGCCCGACGAGGATCGTGATCGACAGCCGTGACGGCACCGTGGTCGCCGGCGGCGATCTGGCGGTCGGCGCGGCGGTCGTCAGCCACGGGCTGGTCACACTCTCGATCGGCGGCGACGGAGTAGGCGGGGGTGGGCCGGGCGACCTCCAGGTCCCGGCGGGCACCTCGGCCCAGGAGATCGCCTCGGCGCTGCACGCTTTCCAGACGCCGCCGACAGAGATCGCGGCTATCTTCGAATCGCTCACCGAGATCGGCGCGCTCTCGGCGGAGATCGTGATCAGATGAGCATCGATCCGATCAGGAGCGGTGAGCCGGCGCAGCCGGACCCGCGCGACGCGAAGCTCCGGCAGGCAGCCAAGGATCTCGAGGGTGTCTTCGTCGCCGAGCTGTTCAAGGCGATGCGCGCCACCGTCCCCGAAGGTGGGGTCGTCGATGGCGGAATGGGGGAGGAGATCTTCACCGGAATGATGGACCAGCACCTGGCACCGCTCACCGCCGAAGGCTGGCAGGGCGGTATCGGGGAGGCACTTTACCGGCAGTTGCGCGGCGTCGCCGCGCCCGTGCCGAATGGAGAGGAAGGTACCGAATGACGCCGACGACCACGGCCAATCTGGCCGTCGTTCCGCGCGGCTCCGCCACACCGGCCGCGATCGAAGCGCTCGCGAACGCCGTCAACGCCGAGGTCCGCCTCCTGGAGGACCTCATCGGTGTCATGCGGAAGCAGCGCTCCTCGGTGGCCGACGACGATCTGCAGGGTGTCGATGACAGCGTCTTCGCGACGCACAGGATACTCGTCACCCTCGGTGAAGCGCGCCGGCAGCGCCGTTCCCTCGGCCGCCTGATCGCCGGGACCGAGGACCTGGGACTGCGTACGCTCGAGGAGGTCCTCGGCGACCGCATGACCGACGACCTGCGCGATGCCCGCGATGGCCTCCGCGCCGCCGCACTGACGCTTTCCCGCGAGGTCGAGACGAACCGCCGCGTCCTTCGTAACGCCCTTTCGACGGGCGGAGAGCTCATGCGCAGCCTTTACGGCCCGCCGGAGCAGGAGAACGTCTACCATCGCGACAGCCGTCCGCCCGAGGGCGAGTCGCACGGCGGCCTCCTCATCGACAGGCAGGTCTGAGATGTCGACGCTCGGGAGCATCCTCAACATTGCGCGCAGCGCGATCCATACGCACCAGACCGCCGTCCGCGTCGCATCGCAGAACATCAGCAACGCGCAGACGGAGGGGTACTCTCGACAGCGGGTCCAGCTCGTGGACACTCAGCCGGACATCACGCCGTTGGGCCGGCTCGGAACGGGCGTCAGGATCCACGACATCTCGCGCGTTCGAGACACCCTCCTCGATACCAGCTTCCGCCGAGAAGCGGGTCGCTCGGCGAGCTTCGGCATGCGTCAGGAACTGCTCGGAAGGGTCGAGGAGATCCTGGACGAGCCGTCCGACACCGGTCTCGCCGCATCCCTGGACGCGTTCTTCTCGTCCTGGTCCGACGTCGCCAGCCGCCCGACCGACGACACCGCCCGGCGTCTCGTCGTCCAGCGCGGGCAGCAGGTGGCCTCGAATCTCTCCGGCTTCAGCGAGCGGCTCGACGAGCTCGTGCAGAGCACCCGTGGCCGCCTGACTACGACGGTGAGCGAGGTCAACCGGCTCGCCGAGCAGATCGCGTCCGTGAACGGCCTCATCGTGCGCGAGGAGGCCAGCGGCCTCACCGCAAGCGACCTCCGGGATCAGCGCGACCGCCTCATCGATTCGCTCTCGCAGCTGACCTCCGTCCGTACGTCCGAGCGCGACAATGGCTCGCTCGCCGTTCTCGTCGAGAACGCCCTGATCGTCGAAGGGACCGACTGGAAGTCTCTGGCCGCGACGGGAGAGCCGCCGGTGGTCACTCTGGGCAGCGCAACGCTGAACGTCGCGACGGAGGGCAGCGTGCTTGGCGAGCTCGTCACGACGCTCCAGACGCGGATCCCCGGGGTGCAGCAGCGTCTCGACGATCTCGCCGAAGGGCTGGTCGTGCAGACGAATGCGCTGCATCGGGCCGGATTCCTCCCCGACGGCACCGCGGGCGGCGACTTCTTCGATCCTGCGGCCACCACGGCGCGGCAGATCAACGTCGTCGCGACCGGCGCGACGATCGCCGCGAGCGACGACGCGACCCAGCCGGGGAACAACCGCATCGCGCTCGCGATGACGGCGATGCGGGGGGACCCGGCCGACAACGACATCGGCATCGCCATCTGGACCGCCGCCGAAGCCGGCATTCTCGGCGACGTGTCGGCCGGCGAACACTACCGGGCCACCGTCTCCGAGCTTGCGGTCGAGACGCGAAAGGCCGAAGATTCAGCAAGCGTCTACGAGGCCCTCGCCTCGCAGCTCGATCTCCGCCGCCAGAGCGTCAGCGGGGTCTCGACGGACGAGGAACTGATCCGGGTCATGCAGCACCAGCAGGCTTATACGGCCGCGGCGCGAATGGTGACGGTCGTCGACGAGATGCTCCAGACGGTGCTCGATATGAAGCGGTAAGACTGCCGCGCGTCCCGTTGGCCGGGCGCATTCCCGT
>JBBDRR010000181.1:7894-10745 GCA_040905395.1 Gemmatimonadota bacterium | reverse complement strand
CTCGGGATGACGAAACTCGGGATGACGAAACTCCAACGCAAGTCTGCAGACGATGCTCATCCTCAGCCGCAAGCCGGGCGACGCCATCATCATCGGCGATGGGATCCGTGTCGTGGTGATCGAGTCGGATCGGCGAGGAGTGAAGCTCGGAATCGAGGCGCCGCCGGAAGTGAGCATCCTCCGGGAGGAGATCGTTCAGGCCATCACGTCGGAGAATCAGCGCGCCAATGCTTCGGGCGGGTCGGACTGGCTCGAGCTTCTCCCGATCAGGAAGGTCGACTCATGAGCCGCCCGAAGCCTCGCGGTTCCTCGCCTCCGGCAGCGTAAGCAGCGACACACGGAAACCCACCCCGGATCCGGAACTCTCCGAAACGACCTCGCCCCCCCATCCGGCCAGCAGCTCCGCCGCGGCCTCCGCCACGACCCCCTCCAGATTCTCGTCGATCTCGCCCACGTCTCCGTCTCCACCCGGGGCCGAGACTCTCAGTTCGACCGTCTTCGCGTCGCCCGTAGCCCGTAACTCGACCACCCCGGCACCGCGCCGAGCCTCCATACCCGCGAGCGCCAGAAGCACCATGAGCGCGCGCCGCAGGGCCGATGGCGGGATCCAGAGCGGGTAGAGGTCCGCCGGCAGATGCACGTCCAGCCGCAGGTCGCGCAACGAGTGGTGCATCTCGAATAACTGCGTCGCCTCTTCGACGACGCTCGGAAGCTGTACGGGCTCCGGAGCCTCGTCGCCGGTGAGCAGTGCTAGCAACGACACCGTGCTCTCCAGGCGGTGCAGCTCCCTCGTCATCGCCCCCGCCAGGGCGTGCTCGGCCGGGAGATCCGCCTCCAGTACCTGCGACACCGCTCCCAGGGCCGCCATGCGATTGTTCAACGTGTGCTGGACGCCGGCGATGAGGCCCTCGCTCAGCCGCGACCAGCCTCCGCATGCACTCGACTCATCAGACGCGAGCTTCTCCGGGACGTCCATTTCAACGTGGGTTCACGAGTGTGTGATGCAGTTTTCAGGTCCGGTGTCCGATACTCAAATACCAAGGATGAAGCGATCCACCACGAACCCCCGTGCCCGGAAACTCACGTGTTCGTCATCATAGGACTGTTGATTGTCTTCGGAAGCGTGATCGGTGGCTACGTGATGCACCACGGTCAGCTTGCCGTGCTGCTCCAGGTCTCTGAGTTCATCATCATCGGAGGCGCCGGACTGGGCGCGCTGGTCATGGCGAATCCGCCGGCGCTCGTGAAGCGCGTCTTCGGGTCCACGTTCGGGCTCCTGAAGCCCTCGCCCTACACGGAGAAGGCGTACAGCGAGCTCCTTCAGGTACTGTACGAGGTGTTTCAGACCGCGCGCAAGGAAGGTCTCGTCGGCCTCGAGTCGCACATCGAGGAGCCGGAGAAGAGTGAGATCTTCAACAAGTATCCGAGCTTTGCCAACAACCACCACGCCGTCGCGTTCCTGTCGGATACGTTGAAGGTCCTGCTGACGGGAGCGGTGGAGGACCACCACCTCGCCGAGATCCTGGATCTGGACCTCGAGCAGCAGCACGAGGAAGCGATGGCACCGTCGCATGCCGTCCAGCTCGTGGCCGATGCCATGCCCGCCTTCGGGATCGTCGCCGCCGTATTGGGCGTGATCATCACGATGGGCGCCATCGGAGGTGCCGTCGAGGAGATCGGCAAGAAGGTAGCTGCGGCGCTCGTCGGCACCTTCCTCGGTGTTCTCCTCGCCTATGGAGTCTTCGGACCGATCGCCACGGCGATCGCGACACGCGTTCGCACCGAGCACGCATACATGTCGTGCATCCGCACGGCCCTGCTTTCGTTCGCCCGGGGCGATTCTCCGATGACGTCGGTCGAGTTCGCCCGGCGGAACATCGAACCCAGCGACCGCCCGTCCTTCTCGGAGCTCGAGGCCCTCACCCGCCGGAAAGCTGCCTGATATGTCGAATGACAAAAGACCGATCATCATCGTCAAGAAGGTCGTCAAGGCGCAGGGCCATCACGGAGGTGCATGGAAGGTGGCCTTCGCCGACTTCATGACCGCCATGATGGCCTTCTTCCTCGTCATGTGGATCGTCGGGATGGACGAGGGGACGAAGGAGGCGATCGAAGGCTACTTCCAGAATCCGCTGGGCGTATCGACGGGGCAGGGGGCGCCCATGAACCTGATCGACCTCGGCGCCGCGGCGAGCTCGCCGGCCAGCATGATGCCGGTTCAGTTGGTCGCAAGGCAGATCGAGGAGCAGCGCTATCGCGACATCGGCGAGAAGATCCGGATTCAGCTCGAGGGCGAGGATGGGCTCGGTGAGATCGCCGCACAGGTCGAGATCGTCATGACCGACCAGGGACTCCGCATCGAGCTCGTCGAGGGTGACGACGGAGACACCTTCTTCACATCGGGCTCGGCGAACCTCCAGAGGGCCGCCTCCCGCGCACTCGGTCTGATCGCGGGCGAGCTGCGCGCGTCCTCCGCTCCGATCGTCGTCGAGGGGCATACCGACGCCGCGCAATACTCCAACAACACCGGGTACAACAACTGGGACCTCTCGGCCGACCGCGCCAACACCGCGCGTCGGGCGATGGAGGGTGCCGGGCTGGGCCGCGGTCGTATCGCCGAGGTCCGCGGCTACGCCGACCGCCAGCTCCGGATCACTGGCGATCCCTACGACAACGCAAACCGTCGCATCTCCATCCTGCTTCCGTTCACCACCGAGCCCCCTGCCGTCGACGCCGATGAGGTCGAAGGCCCTCCTGAGACGGAGCCGCTCGGCACCTAGAAGTAGTACGTCCCGGGTCTTCCCGGATCACCGACCGTACAAGCGAAGAAGAGGCCCGTACGCCTGAGCGT
>JBBDRR010000181.1:0-7884 GCA_040905395.1 Gemmatimonadota bacterium | reverse complement strand
CGGGCCTCCCCTCATCCATCATCCCGGCGCACGCCGGGAACCAGCCCCTGGATCCCCGCCGTCGCCGGCACGCCATCGTCAGAGCCGGCCCGCAGCCGTCGCGCTGACGACGGCGCCCTCCCCGACTCCCACCCCCCTCACTCCCCCAGCGCCACTCCCGACATCCGCTCCCCGAGAGTCTGCAGCTTCTGCGTCGGCAGGCCGTGCTTGGAGTTCAGGTAGTGATCGGCGATCTTCGCAGCGACTGGCGCGGCGGCACCGGACCCCGACTCGCCATATTCGATGACGACGGCGAGCGCGATCTCGGGCGGGCCGCCCGCGCCCCCGGCGAAGCCGGTGAACCACGCGTGCGGCTTGGTCGGATCCTGCGTGTTCTGCGAAGTGCCCGTCTTCCCCGACAGCTTCCAGCTCTTCAGGGAGGACATGTACGCCGTGCCGCCCGGCTCCAGCACGCGGGCGAGTCCGACCCGGAGCGCCTCGAGCGTGCTCGGACTGACGCCGAGGTCGGTCTCGATCCGTCGGGCCGCCGCCGACGTCTGTCGGAGTGAAGGGATCGGAGCGGTCCCGTCACCGGCCAGAGCGGCGAAGAACTGGGCCATGCGGACGGGAGTCTGCGCATTGGGTCCCTGACCGATCGCGAGGCTCATCACCTCGCTCGGGGTCGGGCTCCAGCCGAACCTGTCGCGGTACCACTCCACGTCGCGGGGAAAGGTGCCCTGGTTCTCCGTCGGCAGATCGATTCCGGTCCGCCGGGAGAATCCCAGGCGGGTCCCCTCACGCGAGAGCTGGTTCAGGCCGAGCCAGATCCCTAGCTGATAGAAGTAGACGTTGCACGAGTTCGCGATCGCGCCCGCGAGGTCCAGCACACCGTGGCCGTCCTGCTTCCAGCAGCGCGAATAGCGGCCGGCGTAGCTCATCCCCCCCGTACAGGCGATCGGCATCGTCGACTGCGGCTGGATCACGGCCTTCTCGAGCCCGACGATGGCGGTCGCGAGCTTCCAGGTGGAGCCCGGGGGGTAGATGCCCGCTGTCGCGCGGTTCAGCAGCGGCCGGCGCGGGTTGCTGTTGAGCTCCCGCCAGACCTGCTGGTCCACGCCCCCATTCAGGCCGTTCGGATCGTATGTGGGATGCGAGTAGAGGGCGAGCACTTCGCCGGTAGAGGGTACCATCGCCACCACCGCGCCATTCCGGTTCTTCGGGAAGACGGAGTGGATGAAGCGCTGGAGCTCGACGTCGATCGTCAGGTGTAGCGGATCGCCCGCCGCGGGGGGCTTCGCTTCGCGCGGCGCGATCGTTCCGACAGTCCGGCCGCGCGCGTCGACCTCCACATACCGCTCCCCCAGCTCGCCGCCGACGAGCTGCTCGTACTGTCGCTCGATTCCCGCCTTGCCGACCAGCTGGCCGCGGCGGTACCCCTCCCACGTAACCGAGTCGTCCAGCTCCTCCTGGCTTATCTCCGCGACGTGCCCGATCAGGTGCGCGACCGCCTCTCCCTCGGGGTAGTGACGCTGCGGATAGGCCTCCAGCACCAGCTCCGGGAGCTCGGTCCGGTTCTCCTCGATCCACGAGACCTGCTCGAAGGTGAGCGATCCGCTCAGGAGAAGTGGCTCGTCGGGGTCGTCGGAGAGGCTGACCAGCAGCCGTTCCATCTGCGGCTCCTCGAGCTGCAGCGTCGGTTGCAGGAGCAGCAGCGCGACACGCGCCGAGTCCCTCGACGTAGGCTGAAGGTGCAGCGAATAGCTGGTGACCGTCTCGGCGATCAGCTCGCCGTTCCGGTCGAAGACCGCCCCTCTCGGTGCGAGCACCGGAATGGCGCGCATCCGGTTCTCGTCCGACCGCAGCACGAAGTCGTCGTTTCTGACGACCTGTGTGCGAAAGAACGCCGCGCCCAGAAGCACGACGACACTCGAAACGAGCAGCGTCGCGATCAGGGCGCGGCGGCGGCGCGACTGCTGAGCGAACGGGCTTTCCGGACCCATGCTACTCCAGCCTCGGTCGACTCATGAAACCATGGAAAGGGTGAATGCGTCTGGATTTAGTGGCCCATCTCGACGTTCGCGAGATTTGCCGCGACGGCTGACTTGCGCGATGGAGCGGCGCACCTTATTTGTTTCGACGTACCTTCCTCGGAAGTTTAGTCGAAGCTGCTCGCCCAGACCCACATCAATTCCACACGCCCGTGCCCCGGCACGGTTATTGACGCTCCTGGTGAGCGCCGTACGTGGAACGCCGTTCTCCATCTCGTGCGGCCGGTGCGGGTCCATTCCGGCGGGCGCACCACGATTCCGGGACATCGATTGCTCGCGCGCGGCGCGGTCCCCGATGGCAGCGACAGCACTGAAGAAGGTCCGTATCGACTCACCGTGCGGTGCCAGAGCGAAACCCGCACCGCCCTTCCGATCCAGCAGCCACTCTCGATGTATCTATGACTGCACCGGCTCGCCGGCGCGGCGCCGACACCGATCGCGCGCCTGCCACAGCTGTTCGTGGCACACTGGAAGTGCTTCAGAGCGGGAGCGGTTTCCTGCGCTCCTCCAGCAACGGCTTCCAGTCCTCACCCGATGACATCTTCGTTCCGCAGAACCTGATCCGCCGATATCGGCTCCGGACCGGCGACATCATCGAGGGAGAGGCGGGTAGTCCGCCGGGTCGCGGAAAGAGCTCCCCTCTCGTCGGTGTGGCGAAGGTCAGCGGAATCGACCCGGAAGATGCGCAGGGCAGGCCCGAGTTCGGCACCCTGCCTGCCACACACCCCGAGGAGAAGCTCGTCCTCGAGGGGCCCGCGCCTCCGGGACGGAACGCCAACGACTATACCACCCGTGTCGTCGACCTCATCGCTCCGCTCGGCAAAGGACAGCGAACTCTGATCGTCGCGCCTGCCCGGGCGGGGAAGACGATGCTGCTGCAGTCGATCATCCACGGCGTCGCAACCAACTACCCGGACGCCCTGCTCCTCGTTCTGCTCGTCGACGAGCGGCCTGAGGAGGTGACCGAGATGCAGATGATCGGTCACGGCGAGGTGATCGCCTCCTCCTTCGATATGCCGGCCGATCGCCACGTGGCCGTCGCCGAGATGACGCTCGAGATGGCCCGCCGGCAGGTGGAGGGAGGTCGCGACGTCGTCCTCGTTCTCGATTCGCTGACGCGCCTCGCCCGCGCCTACAATACCGCTGAGCGCGGCACGGGACGAACGCTCTCGGGCGGGATCGACAGCGGTGCGCTCGAGAAGCCCAAGCGCTTCTTCGGTTCCGCGCGCAGCGTGCCCGAGCGTGCGGGCGGAGGCAGTCTCACCATTATCGCGACCGCACTGACTGAGACCGGCAGCCGTGGCGACGAGGTGATCTTCGAGGAGTTCAAAGGCACGGGCAACGCCGAGGTCGTCCTCGATCGGGAGATCGCCGAGCGTCGAATCTATCCGGCCATCAACGTCGAACGCAGCGCGACCCGCCGTGAAGATCTGCTCTTTTCTCCCGAAGACCTCGACAAGGTACACAAGCTGCGCAGGGCGCTGCATTCCCTCCCACCGGCCGAAGCCGCGCAACTCCTCCTTCGCCAGATGTCCGACACGAAGACGAACGCCGAGCTGCTGCAGAAGATTCGCTAGAGCTAACCTTTCTTCCCCAGCTCCACCTCGATCATCCGAAGCAGTTGTCGCGTATCGACCGGCTTCGCGACGTACCCCGAGCATCCAGCGTCGAGGCAGGCGGCCTCGTCGGTTTCCATCGCGCGGCCGGTAATCGCGATCACCCGGGATCGCCGAGTGACCGGGTCGGCTTTGATTCGGCGGGTCACGTCCAGGCCGCTCATGTCGGGCAGCCCCAGATCCATCAGGATCACGTCGGGCGGCTGATCGGCGGCCTTCTCGAGAGCTTCCGTGCCGCTGGCTGCCTGCGTCACTCGATAGCCGCTCTCTTCGAGGAGGATGGAGACGGCGTGCCTGATCGTCTCGTTGTCCTCCACGAGCAGTATCGTTGCTCCGTCCACCGCGGTCATCAGTCCGACTCCGAATCGCCGTTCGCTTCCACCGACGGTAGGGTGAAGTAGAACGTGCTGCCGCCGCCGAGCTCGCTGGTGACCCCGATCTGACCGCCGTGCAGCTGAATGAAGTTGCGGGCGATCGCGAGGCCGAGGCCGGTACCGTGATGCTGTCGCGCCCGCGAGCTGTCCACCTGCGCGAACTCGCGGAAGATCATCTCGTGGTACTCCGGGTCGATTCCGATCCCGCTGTCCTCCACGGAGACACACAGCCACGCCGGGTCGTCCTCACAGCGCCTGGCGCTGACCCTGATCAGCCCATTCGACGGCGTGAACTCGATTGCGTTGCCCACCAGGTTCGTGAGGACGTGCAGCACCTTGTCCCGGTCCGCCGCCGCGATCGGAAGCTCCCCGTCCACGTCGATCTCGAACTGAAGGCTCTTCTTGCGGATCAGCGACGCGCTCATGTCGTGCGCCGCCTCTATCACCGAATGGATTGGGAAGTGGCTGGGCTCCAGCTCGATGGCGCGGGCGCCGGTCCGCGCATAGGTGAGGATCTCCTCGATCATCGTCAGCAGCTGGCGGCTCGAACCGATCACCGACTGCACCGCCTCACGTTGCCGATCGTTCAGGTCGCCGAGCAGCCCGTCCCGGAGGACCTCACCGTAGGTGACGATCGCGGTGAGCGGTGTGCGCAGCTCGTGCGAGACGTTCGCCAGAAATTGGGACTTCGCCACATCCAGGTTGCGAAGCTCCCGAACCGCGATCTCGAGCTCTTCGACCTGTCGGGCGACTTCCTCCTTTTCTGCGGCGGTGCTTCCGTTGTTGGAGGCGCTGATGCGGATGTCGGACGTGCGGTCGCCGAGCGAGCCGCCGTCCAGCACAAACCCTTCGCGCTCTAGCACCTCGCGCAGCCTGGCGGCCTCCTGACGGTCGCCGCGGATGAAGAGCTGAAGTTCGATCATGGACCGCGCAACGGAGGTGAGTTTTGGAAAGTGCAACTTAGATCTAGCCGTTTGGCCCGGCAAGGACGCGTTCCTCCCCCACCTCCTCCTCCAGCAGCTGCCGACGCAACAGGCTGGCGTACGTTCCGCCGCGCTCGATCAGCTCCTCGTGGGTACCCTGCTCCACCACCTCGCCGTCATCGAGAACCAGGATCAGGTCGGCTCCCATCACGGCCGAGACCCGGTGGCTCACGACGATGCTCGTCCGCTCCCGCAGCACCCTTCGGAGCCCGCGCAGGATCTCGGCTTCCGTGTGCGTGTCCACCGCGGACAGGGCATCGTCCAGGATGAGGACGCTCGGCTCGCGGGCGATGGCCCGCGCCAGCGTCGCCCGTTGCTTCTGCCCGCCGGACAGATTGACGCCGCGCTCGCCGAGCAGCGTGTCGTACCCACGCGGCAGCTCGAGCACCGTCTCGTCGAGCTGTGCGATTCGCGCCGCGCTCCTGATCCGCTGCTCCTCGCGCTCGCCCGCCGCCTCGTCGAACCCGATCGACAGATTCTCCCGGATCGTGTCGGAGAAGAGGAAGGTGTCCTGCGGCACCATGCCTACGGCCGCGCGGAGGCGGTCGAGCTCCATCTCCTGCACGGGTACACCGTCCAGGAGGATCTTTCCGCTCGTCGCGTCGTACAGCCTCACCAGCAGGCCGACCAGCGTCGACTTACCCGAGCCGGTGGCACCGACCAGAGCCAGCATGCCGCCCGCCGGAATGCGGAACGACACGTCACGAAGCACCAGCCGCTCCGTACCCGGATAACGGAAAGACACATTGCGGAACTCGATCTCGCCGGGGGTGAGCCGCGGAGCCTGCGGCTGGGCTGGGTCGGTGATGTGCGGCTCCGTGGCCAGGATCGCGTTGATCCGCCGCATCGATGCCGCCCCGCGCTGAAACAGATTCACCACCCACCCGAGGGCGATCATCGGCCACGTCAGCATTCCCAGGTAGAGGATGAATGCCACCAGGTCCCCGATGGTGATGTCCCCGTTCATCGCCGCTCGGCCGCCGAGCAGCAGAACGGTCGCCATCGCGACGCCGCTGAAGAGCGCGAGCAACGGATGGAAGAGCCCGGACACACGCGCCAGCGACAGGTTCCGCTCGAGATAGTCGGTCGCCAGGGCCCCGAACCGGCGGGTGTGGCGCTCCTCCTGTCCGTACGCCTTGACGATCCTGACACCGGCGAGATTTTCCTGCACCATCGTGGACATCGTCCCGAACCGCTCCTGAATGCCCTCGAAGCGCGCGTGGATGAGCTTTCCGAAGCCCACGGTGATCGGCGGGAGGGCGAGCATCGGGATCATCGAGACGAACGTCAACCACGGATCGATCCAGATCATCAACGTGAGCGCGAAGAGCGAGACCGCGATCGTGTTGACCAGATACATGTACGCCGGACCGGCCACCATCCGTACGGCGGCGATGTCGTTGGTCGCCCGGCTCATGATCTCGCCGGTCGGCATGCGGCCGTAGAAGCTCGCATCGAGCCGGAGGAGGTGGTCGAAGAACCGGTTGCGAAGGTCGAACTCGACCCATCGGCTCACGCCGTTGAGCAGCTCGCGCATCCCGTAGCGCGCTGCACCGCCGATCAGTGCGGTGATCAGGATCAGCGCGGCGTAGCGCCCGATGATCTCGCGCCCCGCCTCCGGCCGACCGAGTGCGTCGATCGCCTCCTTGATCAGATAGGGCGCGGCGAGAGAGAACCCGTTCGCGACGACCACCAGCACCAGCCCGAGTCCGATGCGGACACGGTACCGCTGCAGATAGGGCAGAAGTGTAAGTAATTCCTTCATTTATGTGGTGGCACCGCCATTGCCTGTATTATGCGCGAAGCTATCCACTGGACGAACGCTCAAAGTACCGCCCGGGGAAGCCGCAATTCAAGCCGAAACGCGTATTTGCGAGGAGCGTATGCTCAGGAACAACCTTGCCGCGAAGACCACGCTGGCGATACTGCTGTCCACTTTTGCGGTCGCCTGCGGCGGAGCGGAGGACACCGACGCCCGCGCCGCACTCGAGAGGGAGTCCCTCGAGCGCGAGCTGGAGCTGGCCCTGCAGCCTGACAGCACGCAGCAGGTAGAACTGAACGACGTCCCGCTCGAGCTCCAGGAAGAGACGCCGGCGCCACCCGTTTCGGCGCCCGCTCCCACGCCCCGGCCGACTCCGCGACCCACACCGCCGCAGCCTGCGCCGCAGAGGCAGGCATCGCCGGCACCGACCCCGGCACCAGCTCCTGCACCGGCACCCGCGCGTCCGCGGGTCGTCAGCTACCCGGTTCCCGCTGGAACGAGCTTCGGCGTGCGCCTCAACGAGCGGCTGTCGACGGCGGACAACCCCGTGGGCTCCACCTTCACGGCGACCCTCACCGACCCCATCCTGGCACCTGACGGTAGCCTCCTGATCCCGGCGGGCGCGACGGTGCGCGGCCGGGTCACCGAATCCCGTGAGTCGGGTCGGGCGGGGCAGGAGGCGAGTCTCGGGATCGAGTTCACCTCGATCACCTACGGCGGCCGCACGCACGCGATCTCCGGAACGGCGGTGAACACGCCGGTCCGCCTCGTAACCCGTGACAGCCGGGCCGAGCAGGCGGCGAAGATCGGCGGCGGTGCGGCGATCGGTGCCGTTCTCGGCCGTGTCATCGGCCGCAACACGCGCTCGACGGTAGCCGGGGCCGCGGTCGGAGCCGCCGCGGGAACCGCTGTCGCGATGGGCAGCGCCGAAGTCGACGCCGTCGTCGACGAGGGCGCGAACGTCACCATCCGCATGGAGCGGGGAATCACGATCGACCGGGAGGGGTGAAACCGAAGCATTCAGGATTCAGGATTCGGGATTCAGGATTCAGGATTCAGGGGGGCGCGGTGCAGTCCGAACGGTCGCTGCACGTCCGCGGCAAGTGACCCGCGGCGACCCAG
>JBBDRR010000180.1:0-4041 GCA_040905395.1 Gemmatimonadota bacterium | reverse complement strand
AGAGTCCCCTGCTCTGCCAGTTGAGCTAGCGGTGCAATCTGGCGAAGACGGTAAAACTACCGGCATTTTGCACAGGTGTCAACCGGGAGACGGGGTCGGTGGCGAGGTCGGAGCGCCCCGGTAAATGTGGGTCCTCGGGCTCCGCTGACGAGTAGTCACTCGACCTTCTGTTCCGGCATATCGTGACGCAGTCGGCTCAGTTCGGCGTTCAGGACTCCACCGCTGAGCACGGCCATACCGCTCAGCCAGAGCCACAGCAGGGCCGCGAGGACCGCGCCGACCACCTGCCCGGCGACGACCACCGCTTCCTCGGCGTCCGGAATCTCCAGCATCTGCACGCCCGTGGCCTCGAGGTAGACGCGGAAGCCGATCGCCACGAGGATGAGTGCGACGACGCCGAAAACAGCCCCGGGAACGCTCTGCCGCCAGGTCGCCTTCACGTTCGGACCGCTGCGATAGAGCACGGTGAGAAACCCGGTGGCGACGGCAATCACCGCTGGCCAGCGGGCAACGGCCCAACCGAACTCGAAAGCGGCACCGAGTCGAAGCGCATCCGCTATCGCACGGGCTCCGCCGAGCAATGGCCCGACGACCACCATGGTGAGCATCGTCGTCGCCGTGATGATCGCGCCCACGGCGAAGAGGAGTCCGAGCATCCAAAGGGACACGACCCCACGCCGCTCGTCGACCTGGTAGGCAGCGTCGAGAGTGTCGATCGCAGACCGGAAGACGCGGCTCGCCAGGAGGAGCGTGAGGACGAAGCTGCCCACGGCGAAGCCGGCCCTTTCCTGCTGTAGAAGACCCTGGATGAGCGGAGTGATCACGTCGTTCATGACGGCGGGACTGAATACGGCGTTGAGCGACAGGATCACCGCGTCTTCCAGACGGTCGACTGCCTCGGCCCCGACGATCGATTGGAGAAAGCCGAGGCTCACGCCGAGGGCGCCGATCAGCGGAAAGACTGACAGGACCGCATAATACGCCATTTCAGCGGCGAGCCCCATCACGCGTGTCTGAGCAAAGCTTCGCACGAATCTGACTGCGAGAAGGCCGAGCCGCACTCCGGCGACGCCGCGCGTGTGCCCGGTCGCCCACCGTTCGGCGCGCTCCAGGAAGTCGGGATCAGTCATGCCGAGCTGCTGGGGGATGCCTCGACGAAAATTCGCCGCGGCGGCTCTCGCGGCAGGAGTGGCGAACGCCACCCTCGAGTGTGAGTTGCGTTGCTCACGCCGGCCGCGGATAGTGAGCGTACCGTACCCGTATCAATCCACTGCCTCTGTGCTCATGGAACTCTGGCCCTATCTCGCCGGTGGCGTCGTCGCTCTGCTCGCCGTCAGCGCATCCGCGCATGCGATTCTGACGCAGCGGAACGTCGGGACGGCAATCGCGTGGGTGGGGGTGATATGGCTCTCCCCCGTCGTCGGCATGGTCGTCTATCTCCTGCTCGGGATCAACCGGATCCACCGCGACGCGTCGCAAATCCGTGCCGACGCGGCACGCTACGAGGCGACGTCCGATCTACCCCACCAGCGAGCCGACGCACTCGCGGAGGAGCTCGGCCCCGAGCACGGGCATCTCGCCATGGTCGCCCGACTGGGTGATCGCCTCATCAATCGCCCTCTGCTCCCCGGAAATCTGATCGTGCCTCTGCTCGGCGGCGATCAGGCTTATCCCGAGATGCTCGCAGCGATCCGAGCCGCGCGGCATTCGGTGGCGCTCGCCACGTACATCTTCGACAACGACCGAGCTGGCAGCCAGTTCCTCGAGGCGCTGAAGGACGCCGTGGCCAGAGGCGTGGAGGTGCGGGTGCTGATCGACGACATGGGCGCCCGCTACTCCTTCCCCTCCATGGTGAAAGCGTTGCGTAGAGAAGAAATACCGGTCGCGCGCTTTCTGCGGACGGCGGTTCCCTGGCGCACGCGTTTCTTCAACCTGAGGAACCACCGGAAGATCATGGTCGTCGACGGAAGAGTGGGGTTCACCGGTGGCATGAACATCCGGGAGGGCAGCTGGCTTGAACTGCAGCCCAAGCATCCCACGCGTGACATTCATTTTCGCGTAGAGGGGCCGGTCGTAGCCGAGTTACAGGAGGTCTTCGCAGAGGACTGGACGTTCACGACTCGGGAGCGGCTGCAGGGAAACGCATGGTTTCCGCCGCTGACGGTTCGAGGCGAGACCAGCGCGCGCGGCCTCAGCGACGGGCCCGATGTAGACTTCGAAAAGCTGCAGGGGATGATCCTGGGCGCTCTCTCCGCCGCACGGCGCAGCGTTCGGATCGTAACACCGTACTTCATTCCCAGCCCGGAGCTGCTCACCTTGCTCAACCTCGCGGCGATGCGAGGCGTGGATGTGCAGATCATGCTGCCACAGAAGAGCAACCTGCCGCTCGTCCAGTGGGCTTCCACCGCCTACTGGGCGCAGCTCCTGGAGAAAGGGTGCAGCATCAGGTTGACGGCTCCGCCCTTCGACCACGGGAAGCTGATGCTCGTGGACGGATGCTGGGTCCTGCTCGGCTCGGCGAACCTGGACCCACGGAGCCTTCAGCTCAACTTCGAGTTCAACGTCGAGTGCTACGACCGCTCACTCGCCGAGGATCTCGGGGCGTGGGTCGCGGAGCGTGAGGCCGGATCCCGGGAGGTCACACTTGCCGAGCTGCGACGTCGCCCGCTCCCGTCGAAGCTACGCGACGGACTCGCCCGCCTGCTCTCCCCCTATCTCTGAGCTCTCGGGTACACGCTGAAGCATTGAAACCCCCTCAGAACGCGCTGTACCCCGTGATATCCTGCCCGAGCACCAGCCCGTGGATGTCGTGGGTGCCCTCGTACGTGTAGACGGACTCGAGGTTCGCCATGTGCCGCATCGCGGCGTATTCGACGAGGATGCCGTTGCCGCCCAGGAGGCGGCGGGCTTCGCGGGCGACATTCGTCGCCATGTCGACGTTGTTGCGCTTCGCGAGGGAGACCTGCTGCGGACGCATGCGGCCGTCGTCCTTGAGGCGCCCGAGCTGGAGACAGAGGAGCTGCGCCTTGGTGATCTCGGTAAGCATCTCGGCGAGACGGACCTGCTGGATCTGGGTGGCGGCGATCGGCCGCTCGCCGAACTGCACCCGCTCCTTCGCATAGGAGAGGGCCTCGTCGTAGCACGCCATGGCCGCGCCGACGGCGCCCCAGGCGATGCCGTAGCGGGCCTGGTTGAGGCACAGGAGCGGGCTCTTGAGGCCACCCGTCCCCGAGAGTAGTGCACCCTTTGGGACCCGTACGTCCTGGAACACCAGCTCGGAGGTGTCGGACGCGAGGAGCGAGAGCTTGCCCTTCTGATCGGTGGCGGTGAAGCCCGGCGTGTCGGTCGGGACGATGAAGCCGCGGATGGAGGACACGTCCTCGAGCTCTCCGGTCTTGGCCCAGACGATCGCGACGTCGGCGGTCGAGCCGTTGGTGATCCACATCTTCGCGCCGTTGATGACCCAGCCGTCGCCGTCCTTCGTGGCGCGGGTGATCATGCCCGACGGGTTGGACCCGAAGTCCGGCTCGGTCAGACCGAAGCAGCCGATCACCTCACCGGCCGCCATCTTCGGCAGATAGGCGCTCTTCTGCTCGTCCGATCCGAAGGCGTAGATCGGGTACATGCAGAGGGCGCCCTGAACGGAGGCGAAGGACCTGATCCCCGAGTCGCCGCGCTCCAGCTCCTGCATGATCAGCCCGTAGGCCACGTTGTTCAGCCCGGCGCAGCCGTACTCCTCGGGCAGGTTGGCGCCGAAGATCCCGAGCTCGGCCATCTGCGGGATCAGCTCGCGTGGCAGCCGGCGCTCGATATAGGCCTCCTGGATCACGGGCATCAGCTCGTCGTCGACCCATTCGCGCACGGTATCGCGGATCATCCGCTCCTCCTCGGAAAGGAGCGAGTCGACGTCGAAGTAGTCTACACCGGTGAATCTGGCCATGGGGCGTATGGAGTCGGGAAGAAGGTGCCTTTTGTCATCCCGGCGAAAGATACTATGTAGGTGGGTGGGCTCGGTAGAAAAAGCGGGCCAGCGACGTCAAG
>JBBDRR010000179.1:23421-24730 GCA_040905395.1 Gemmatimonadota bacterium | reverse complement strand
CCCACAGTACACAAGAGGAACTTGACGTCGCTGGCCCGTTTTTTCTACCGAGCCCACCCACCTACATAGTATCTTGCGCCGGTATGACGATGTGCCCGACTGAGGACCGATACCCCGACCGTCTCGACGGACCCCGGCGCCACCGAATGCAGCGACGCACCCGAAATAACCGCTCAACCCGACCCAATGTCCAACCCCTCCCGGCCCGAGATCACGACGCCTGAAGCGCTCACCGACGAGGAGGGCCCCGAGCTCAGCCTGCGGCCGCAGCGTCTGGCTGAGTTCATCGGGCAGCCGAAGGTCAAGGAGTCACTGAAGATCGCGATCGAGGCGGCGCTGAAACGTGGCGAACCCCTCGACCACATGCTGCTGTACGGCCCGCCGGGGTTGGGGAAGACCACGCTCTCGATGCTCATGGCGCGGGAGATGGGGACGAGCATCAAGATCACCTCCGGCCCGGTGCTCGAGAAGCCAGGGGATCTGGTGCGCGAGCTCACGTCGCTCAGGGAGGGGGACGTCCTCTTCATCGACGAGATCCACCGGCTGCGCCCGATCATCGAGGAGTTCCTCTACCCAGCGATGGAGGACTACCGCATCGACGTACGCCTCTCCGACGGACCGCAGGCGCAGATGATCTCGATGCCGGTGGAGCGCTTCACCCTGGTTGGGGCCACCACGCGCTTCGGCCTGCTGACTCCTCCGATGCGGGCGCGCTTCGGCATCGTTCAGCGGCTCGACTTCTACCCGGTCGACCAACTCGCCGTAATCGTCGACCGGTCGGCCGAGATCCTCGCCGTCGAGATAACCAAGGCGGGCGCGCTCGAGATCGCGAAGCGGTCCCGGGGGACGCCGCGAGTCGCCAACCGACTGCTCCGCCGCGTCCGGGACTACGCGCAGGTCCGAGCGGGCGGTGTGATCACCGACGAGGTCGCAGACGCCGCCCTCCAGATCCTGGACGTCGATCAGTTCGGTCTCGACGAGATGGATACGCGCGTGCTGAAATCGTTGATCGAGCAGTTCGACGGCGGGCCAGTCGGCCTCACCACGCTCGCCGTCGCGATCGGCGAGGATGCCGGCACGCTCGAGGAGGTCTACGAGCCGTTCCTCATTCAGAACGGCCTGCTGATGCGCACCCCCCGCGGTCGCGTCGCCACTCCGCTCGCCTATCGCCGGTTCGGCTATGTGCCGCCCGAGGACGGCAAGCTCGGCGGGACGCAGGCGACGTTCTTCGATGCTTAGGCGGCTATCAGCTACCGGCTATCAGCTATCGGCTATCAGCTATCGGCTACGGAACGGTAGTTGGTTGTCC
>JBBDRR010000179.1:2550-23321 GCA_040905395.1 Gemmatimonadota bacterium | reverse complement strand
CGGCTATCAGCTATCGGCTATCAGCTATCGGCTACGGAACGGTAGTTGGTTGTCCTGACAACGGCCGACTCGAGTCTCCCGCATCCACCCACGCCTCTGACTCCGATGCCGACCATCGCTCGATCTTCCGTAGCCGATAGCCGATAGCTGATAGCCGATAGCTGAATAACCCACCGTGCTCCGCACTTCCGACTTCGACTTCGACCTTCCCGAGCACCTCATCGCGCAGGCTCCCTCCGAGCGGCGCGAGTCGAGCCGATTGCTCGTCGTTGACCGGTCGAGTCGTCGTCTGGCGCACCGGATCTTCTCGGATCTTCCCGAGCTCGTTGCTCCCGGGGACGTGATCGTCCTCAACGAGACACGCGTGTTCCCGGCACGGCTGCGCGGCAGGCGGCCCGGGGGCGGTGAGGCGGAGGTGTTCCTGTTGCAGCCATCTCCCGAGGATCCGGCGGTCTGGACGGCGCTCGTACGGCCCGGCGCGAAGCTCAAACCGGGGAGGATCGTCGAGATCGGCGCGGAGCTGACCGTAGAGATCCTCGAGACGACGCCTGGCGGTGGACGCACCGTGCTCCTCGACACCGACCTCTCGATCGACGACGCCCTCGAGCGCTACGGTGAGGTGCCCCTGCCCCCCTATGTCCGGCGCGACCCCACTCCCGAGGACCGGGAGCGCTATCAGACGACGTACGCGCGGGAGACCGGATCAGTAGCCGCTCCGACGGCCGGGCTGCACTTCACCCCCGGGCTGCTGGCGCAGCTCGAGAAAGGGGGCGCCTCGGTCGCCAGACTGGTCCTGCACGTCGGCCTGGGCACCTTCCGGCCGGTCGAATCCGAGGATCCCGCCGACCACCGGATGCATAGCGAACGCTACGCGGTGCCGGCGGAGGCGGCCGCCACCATAAACGCGGCGCGTGCAGGCGGTGGAAAGATCTGGGCGGTCGGAACGACTTCGGTCCGGACACTCGAGAGCGTGGCGAACGAGAAGGGCGAGGTTCAGAGTGGCGAGGGATGGACCGATATCTTTATTCGTCCACCTCACCGGTTCAGGGCGGTGGACAGAATGATCACGAACTTTCATTTACCGCGGTCGACGCTGCTGATGCTGGTGGCGGCGTTCGCCGGTCACGACCTCGTGATGGAAGCGTACGGAGAGGCGGTCTCCCAGGAGTATCGCTTCTTCTCCTACGGTGACGCGATGGTCATCCTGTAAACTCGGGGAAGCATTTGCGATTCGTCGCCACGAGTGAGCCACCATTCACTTCGCCGCACATCGCGGAGGAGATCGTCGGCGCGCTGCAGGAGCCGTTCGCGGTCCTGGACGACGAGCTTCGTCTCGTGGCAGCGAGCCCGGCTTTCTTCCTGCGCTTCGCGCTGGAGCGAGCGGCGAGCGTTGGCGTGCGCCTCTACGACCTCGGCCAGGGGGAGTGGGACACTCCGTGCGCACGCGAGCTCTTCGACGCGATCGCTCCCACTCGCGACGTGGTCGAGGGCTACTCGCTGGAGGTGCGCGGGTCGCAGACGGCCGCTCCGCGGGTGCAGGTTTCCGTTCGACCGGTCCGTGAGGGACAGAACAGGATCGTCTCTTATCTGGTCACGTTCTCCGAGCCGGCGAAGCCGGCGTCCAAGGGGGCCGAGGGCCTCCTTCAACGCGTTCGGCAGCGGGCGGGCGATCTGGTCCTGGTGCTCGATGGTGCCAGCCAGCGAATCGAGCACGTGGAGGGCGCGGCGCGCGAGCTGACGGGGCACTTCGCCCGCGAGCTGGAGGGGTTGCCTCTCGGTGCGCTGATGCACCCGACCGAGCGCGAGGGCGTGGTGGCGGGCCTCGCCGGCCTCGCATCCGGCGAGCCTCACCTGAGAATCACCTTCCGGATCCGCCATCGCGATTCGCGATACCTGTGGGCCGAAGCGCTCTGCCAGGCATCCGTCGAGCCGCCGGGAACACCTCTCATCCACATCGTGGCGCGGGACGTCAGCGAGCGGAAACGCGCCGAGGAGGCGCTGCGCTGGCTCGGCCGCCAGACCAAGCTCATCCTCGACTCCGCGGCCGATGGAATCTTCGGCGTGGATGCGGCGGGCAACATCACCTTCATAAACCCGGCGGCCGCGCGGGCGCTCGGCTATCGCGTCCCGGAGCTCCTCGGCCGCAGCTACGGCATTCTCTTCCGTGACGACGAGAGCCGGCCGGACGACCCCGGCGACGTCGTCGCGCAGACCCTCGAGGACGGGCTCGGAAGAATGCTCGCCGATGGGACGCTCCGCGCCGCCGATGGAGCCGCTTTCCCCGCCGAGCTCACGTGCAGCGCGGCGCGCGAGCACGGTGCCGTCACCGGCGCGGTGATCACCTTCCGCGGAATCGCCGAGCGGAAGCGCGCCGAGGCCGCGGCGTTGCGTGCCGAGTGGCTCGCCGGCGTCGGTGAGACGACCCTCGCTGTCCGCCACGAGATCAACAACCCGCTCACGACGCTGCTCGCCGAAGCGCGGCTCCTGGAGATGGGGGGAAACACTTCTGACGAGGAGCGCGAGATGATCGCGGCGATCTGCGCCGAAGCCCGCCGCATAAGCGAGGTGATCCGCCGCCTGGCCGAGCGGCAGGACGCCCCCGCGGTACGTATGGAGGGAACGCAGAGGATGTTGGATCTGAAGTGAGGGATGACGTATGACGTATGCCGTATGCCGTCCATCGCGCCTCCGGATAGCGTACGAGCCATCACCTCTATAACTTCCCCCCGCTTGCACACTTGGGTGGGGGGACCTTGTTCCAATTCGAAATCGAGGCGACCGACGGGCCGGCGCGGGCGGGGGCGTTGCAGCTTCCGCACGGGGTCGTCCAGACACCCGTCTTCATGCCCGTAGGCACGGCGGCGACGGTGAAGACCCTCACCCCCGAGGAGGTCGAAGGCCTGGGAGCCTCGATCATCCTCAACAACGCCTACCACCTCTATCTGCGCCCCGGCCACGAAGTGGTGCGGGAGATGGGCGGGCTTCACCGCTTCCAGCACTGGGACGGTCCGATTCTGACCGACTCCGGCGGCTATCAGGTCTTCTCGCTCGCCGACATCCGAACGATCACGGAGGAAGGAGTTACCTTCCAGAGCCATATCGACGGTTCGAGGCACCTGTTCACGCCCGAACGTGTAATGGAGATCGAGCATGCGCTCGGGGCGGATGTGGTCATGGCTTTCGACCACTGCCCTCCGGGGCAGGCGGACCGCGGACTCGCGCAGGAGGCTTCGCAGCGGACGCTCGAGTGGCTCGGGCGATGCAGGAGCCGCTTCCTGGAGCTTCAGGCGGGAGAAGAGGGACCGGAGCAGACGCTCTTTCCGATCCTCCAGGGGTCGATCTACCCCGACCTTCGCCGCGAGGCCGCTCGCGCGACGCTCGGCATGGGCGACTGGCACGGCATCGCGATCGGTGGCCTCAGCGTCGGCGAACCGAAGCCGGCGATGCATGGCATGCTCGAGGCTCTGGAGCCCGAGCTGCCCGCCGGCATTCCGCGCTATCTGATGGGTGTCGGCTATCCGGACGACCTGATCGAGGCGATCGCGCGCGGCGTCGACATGTTCGATTGCGTCGCGCCCACGCGGAACGGGCGGAACGGCACCATCTGGACGTTCGGTGAAGGGTCGATCAACATCAAGCGCGCGCGGTTCAAGACCGACCCGTCGCCGCTCGATCCCGACTGCCACTGTTACACCTGCCGGACGTACACGCGGGCGTACCTGAGGCATCTCTTCATCTCGGGTGAGTGGCTCAGCATGCGACTGCTGACCCTCCACAATATCCACTTCCTCATCGAGCTGACTCGCGCAGCGCGCGACGCCATCATCGAGGGGAGATACGAAGCGTGGAGCCGGGATTGGCTCGCGCGATTCGGGGCCAGCCGGCTGGCGGCTTCCGAGTGACAACGCCGATAGGAGGCTGACGAGTGGCTATCGCTCTGGTGCTCCAGGCACCTGCACAAGGGGGAGGAATGGGAATGGCGGTCATCATCCAGCTGGTCCTCATCGTCGCGATCTTCTACTTCCTTCTGATCCTGCCACAGCGGCGGGAACAGAAGCGACATCGCGAGATGCTGGCCGAGCTCAAGCCCGGCGACTCCGTTGTGACGAGCGGCGGCGTGATCGGGGACGTCATTCAGCTCAAGGACGAGCAGGTGACGCTCAAGAGCGGGGAATCCCGGCTGCTCGTCGAGAAGGGGCGGATCGCGAAGAAGCTGTAAGGGTGCGTACGACTATGTCCAAGCTGAAGATAGAGCTGCTCGGCTCCCCCCTGCTCCGGCAGAAGGCGGAGGAGGTGGTGGAGATCGACGACGAGCTGCGCACGTTGATCGCCGACATGTACGAGACGATGTACGAGGCGGAGGGGATCGGGCTCGCCGGGCCGCAGGTGGGGATTGCGAAGCGAGTGCTCGTGGTGGATCTCAACGACGAGGAATTCCCCCGCTTCGCCCTCGTGAACCCGCGGATCGTCGAGCGGGGCGGGGACGACGAGAAGGAAGAGGAGGGCTGCCTCAGCCTCCCCGGCGTTTCGGCACTCGTCGAGCGGAAGTCCCGGGTGACTGTGGAAGCGCTGGACGAGGAGGGCCATCCCGTGCGAATGGAGGCCGATGGCCTCCTCGCCCGCTGCCTGCAGCACGAGATCGACCATCTGGATGGAGTGCTCTTCATCGACCACCTCTCGGCGCTGAAACGAAGCATGCTCGTGAAGAAGTACAAGTCGCAGCAGGCGGAGAAGTCGGACAAGGGACGGGAGAAGGCCGCCGGGCGGAGCGGATGAGGGTTCTCTTCTGGGGAACACCCGAATTCGCCCTGCCGGCGCTACGCGCGCTCGAGGAAGAGGGCCACGACGTGGTCGGCGTCGTCACGCAGCCGGACCGTCCTGCCGGCCGGGGTCGGCAGCCGTCGGCGTCGCCGGTGAAGCGCTACGCGGCCGACGAGATGATCCCGGTTTTACAGCCGGAGCGACCGGCCGGCGAGCACTTCCTCCAGCAGATGCGCGAGCTGGACCCAGAGATCTCCGTCGTCGTCGCGTACGGTCAGATCCTCGAGCCCGAGGTCCTCGGCCTGCCGCAGAACGGATCGGTGAACATTCACGCCTCCCTCCTCCCCGAACTGCGTGGGGCTGCACCCGTCCACTGGGCGATCATCCATGGCTATCAGACTACGGGCGTCACGATCATGCAGATGGACGCCGGCCTCGACTCGGGTCCGATCCTCTTTCAGGTGCCCGAGCCGATCAGCCCCGACGAGTCGGTCAGCGACCTCTACCTTCGACTCGCGCAGATCGGCGCGGAGGCGTTGATCGAGGCGCTCGCCCTGATGGAGATCGGGGAGATCACACCGCAGCCGCAGGATGCCGAGCGCGCCACCTACGCCCCGAAGCTGGACCGCGAGAGGGCCAGGCTGGACTGGTCGCTCCCGGCACTCCAGGTCACCCGATGGGTTCGCGGTCTCGACGGCGTTCCCGGCGCATGGAGCCGGCTGAACGGTGACCAGCCGGTGAAGCTCTTCAGTCCCAGGATCGAGATGCACGCCGGAGAGCCGGGCGAGGTTCTCGCGATCGACACCGACGTGGGCGTACTGATCGCGGCCGGTCACGACGCCGTTCGAATCCGGGAGGTTCAGCCGCCGGGTAAGCGGCGGATGCAGGCAGGCGAGTGGATCCGCGGGCGGGGGGTGAAGGTAGGTGACCGCTTCACGTGAGCCGAAGCGGCTACCCCGGCTCCACCTCGTCACGGACGACGACGTGCTCCGGGAGCCGGGTCAGCCCGCGACGGCGGAGGCGCTCCTCGAGGCGGGCGGCGACCGGGTTGCGCTCCATATCCGGGGACCGGGTCTGGAGGGGCGCGAGATCTGGGAACGCGCGGCGCACTGCATGGAGATCGCGCGTCGAACAGGCGGCTGGCTCTTCGTCAACGACAGGATCGACGTCGCGCTCGCCTGCGGCGCGCCAGGCGTACAGCTCGGTCGGGCGTCGATCCCGATCGCCAGCGCCCGGGCGCTGCTCGGCGATCGGGTGGCGATCGGCGCGTCCGTGCATAGCCGACGGGAAGCCACAGAGGCCGCGGCCGAGGGAGCCGACTTCGTCTTCGTGGGTACTCTCTATGAGACCCCCACCCATCCGGGCCGCCGCGGAAGCGGTACTTCCCTGCTCGGCGAAGTCGCCGACATCGGCATACCGATGATCGGCATCGGAGGGGTCAGCCCCGACCGGGTGCGGGAGGTGCTCGCCGCCGGTGCACACGGAGTCGCGGTGATACGGGGAGTGTGGGGGGCAACCGATCCGGTGGACGCCCTTCGAGAATACCTCGAGAAGCTGGAGTGAGCGTGGAACACAACATCGAGATCCAGGTCAACGGCGAGTCGCGCCACGTGAGGGGCGGCCTGAACGTCGAAGAGCTGCTGAGAAGCCTCGAGCTGCAGCCGCGGATGATCGTGGTGGAGCACAACGGCGACATCCTCAGACGCGAGCGCTACTCCGACGTGCGAGTCGCGCCCGGAGACGCCCTCGAGCTCGTGCACTTCGTCGGCGGCGGGTGATAAATCAATTGTGAATTCTTAATTTTGAATTTTGAATTTGTTTCGGCTCCGAATGAATCAATTCAAAATTGAAAATTGAAAATTCAAAATTCTCAAGTGAGGAATCCCGTGGATACGCTTACCGCTTCTGACCTTCCCCTGACGATAGCGGGTCGCCCGCTGCGCTCGCGCCTGATGGTGGGGACGGGCAAGTACCGGACGAACCAGGAGATGATCGACGCGATCGAGGTCTCCGGCGCAGAGGTCGTAACGGTCGCCGTTCGCCGCGTCGATCTCGACCGCAGCAACGAGGAGGGGATCCTCCACCATCTCGATTCCGAGCGCCACCTCCTGCTGCCGAACACCGCCGGTTGCTACACCGCCGAGGAGGCGATCCGCTATGCCCGCCTCGCGCGCGCGGCCGGCTTCACCGACTGGGTGAAGCTTGAGGTGATCGGCGACCAGGAGACGTTGCTCCCCGATGTCGAGGCGACGATCGCAGCCTCGAAGACGCTGGCGGATGAGGGGTTCAAGGTGCTCGCGTACACGAACGACGATCTGATCACGGCGCTCCGCCTCGAGGATGTGGGATGTGCCGCGGTGATGCCCCTCGCATCGCCGATCGGGAGTGGCCTCGGCTTGATGAATCCGTACAACATCCGCACGATCAAGTCCCGCCTTCAGGTCCCGGTGATCGTCGATGCCGGTGTCGGCACTGCATCGGACGCGGCGGTTACGATGGAGCAGGGTGTCGATGGGATCCTCATGAACACGGCGATCGCCGAGGCCGAGGATCCCGTGCGGATGGCGCGGGCGATGGGTCTCGCGACCGAGGCGGGCCGTCTGGCCTATCTCGCTGGTCGGATGCCCCGGCGGGAACGAGCCGTTCCATCCAGCCCCATGACGGGAATGCTCTCCTAGCCGCGGGTGGCCGACGCGGTTACCGACACACGCCGTGCAGCGTTCGATACGCTCTCGCGCATACGGGACGGCGATCTGGCGGACCGGGCCCTGGCCCGTTCCGCCGAAGGGCTCGACTCGCGCGACCACGCCTGGTTACTGGAGCTGGTCTACGGCACTCTCCGCCTCCGCGGTCGGCTCGACTTCGTCCTCGCCTCCTTCGTCCGCTCCGGGCTAGACTCGCTCGATCCCCCGGTCCTGGATGTCCTGCGGCTCGGCGCGTACCAGATCCTGGAGATGGGCAGCGTGCCGGCGTACGCCGCAGTGTCGCAGTCCGTCGAGCTCGTCCGTGACGCCGGAGCCGGGAGGGCCGCCGGTCTGGTCAACGGGGTGCTCCAGTCGGTACGGCGGGGCGCTGCGTCCGTCGAGTTTCCGCCGTTCGAGTCTGATCCGGTCGGCCACCTGGTATCCTGGGGGTCGCACCCCCGGTGGCTCGTCGAACGCTGGGTAAGCCGCTGGGATCCCGCGGAGGCGCGGCGCCTGGTCGAACTCAACAACGAGCGGCCGGCGCTGTATCTGCGACCGGTGGGCGTGTCGACCGAGCAGGCTCTGGCGAGTCTCGGCCGCGGCGATATCGAGGCCGAGCCGGTCGCCGGATTTCCCGACTCCGTTCGGGTTCTCGGGTCCGGCACCCCCCTGGAAGCTCTTGCGGCGGTTCCCGCGGTGGTGCAGGATCCTGCAGCTGCGATGGTGGTGCGGTACGCGGAAGTGCTGGACGGAGCGACCGTCCTGGATATGGCGGCAGCACCGGGTGGGAAGAGTACCGGGCTGACCGATCGGGCCGGCTATGTCGTCGCCGCCGATCTTTCGATCGGCAGGCTGCGGCGGGTTAGGGCGAACGTCACCAGGGCGGGGGTATCGGATCGGGTGGGGCTCGTCGTCGCCGACGGCCGAGCACCTCCGTTCGCCGGAGTCGATGCCGTTCTGCTGGACGCCCCGTGCACTGGCACCGGCACACTGCGAAGACATCCGGACGGCCGCTGGCGGATCAGCGAAGACGATCTGCTCGCGCTGGCAGTCCTCCAGCGGGACCTCCTGGAATCGGCGGCGACAGTGGTTCGCCCGGGCGGCCACCTCGTCTACGCGACCTGCTCCATCGAGCCGGAGGAGAACGAGGAGCAGATCGCCGGCTTCCTCAGCCGGCACCCGGAGTATGACATCGCGGCACCCGACGCCCCTCTCGATGGTACGATGGTACGGGATGGGCTGCTCTCCCTGCTTCCCCAGCGGCACGGTGTCGATGGCGCCTTCGCCGCACGAATGGTTCGAAAGGCTTGAACGCAAGAGCGAGTAGCAGGGCGCGGCGGTCGCCGGGATCACCGCACCGGACGAGGATCGTGCTGATGGCGCTGGCGGTCAGCGTGGGGGCGTTCCTCGTCGGGTACGGCATCTCGGCACTGTCCTTCACGAGAGGAACGGCGCCCACCGATGTGGTCCTGGTGCCGGACGTGCGAACGATGGAGCTCGCGCAGGCCGAGCGGGAAATGGCCCGCGCCGGGCTGGAGAGCGCGGTCAGCGACTCCTTTCCCAATCCCGAGGTCGCCGCCGGGGCGGTCCTGACGCAGACTCCGCTGCCGGGGCAGGAGGTGAGCCCGGGCGTCGAGGTTCAGCTCATCGTGAGCACCGGGCGGGCGCGGCCTTCGGTGCCCGAGGTCGAGGCGATGCCGCTCACGCTCGCTACGCGTGCACTGCAGACCGCGGGCTTCGACGTACTGGTCGAGCAGGATTCCGCGCCGGGCGACCTCGGCCGGGTCGTCGGTGTCGAGCCGCCGGCGGGGACGCCGCTCGAGCTCCCGGCTACGGTCCGACTCCGCATCGGCGGCGGGTACCGGATCGTGGAGATGCCCATGCTCGTCGGCATGCAGGAGGAGCGCGCGCGTGAAACGATCGAGGAGCTCGGCCTAGAGGTCGGTAGCATCGAGTACGAGGAAGTCGAAGCCGACCAGCCGGGGGACGTGGTGGAACAGCGGCCCGCCCCTGGAGATAGCGTGGCTACCGGCTCGGCCGTCGAGCTTCGCGTCAGCGCTCCGTCGCGACGAGGCGTGATTCGCGGCAGGCTCGGTTCCATTTCCGAAGATGAAGACGAAACGGGGGCCCAACGATGAAACGTCAGTGGTGGATGGTCGGAATCGTGGTCGGGCTGATCGCGCTGCTCATCGGAGCGGGGTGGTTCGTCCGCGATCGGTTCCTTCCGGTCGAGGTAGGGACGCCCGCTCCGAACTTCACTGCCACCGAACTCTCGGGCACCCCCGTTCAGCTCGCCGACCTTCGGGGCGAGGTCGTGCTGCTCAACATCTGGGCGACGTGGTGCCCGCCCTGCCGCGAGGAGATGCCGTCGATGCAGCGCCTCCACGAGGCCCTCGGCGAGGATGGCGTCCATGTCATCGCCGTGAGCATCGATGCTCCGATCGGCTCGGTGGATCGGGCGGGCAACCCGGGCGGTGACATCGAAGCCTTCGCCAAACAGATGGATCTGACCTTTCCGATCTGGCACGACCCGGCCGGCGGGATACAACGCCTATACAGAACGACGGGGGTTCCCGAATCGTTCGTGATCGATCGAAACGGAACGATCGTCAAGAAGGTGATCGGGCCGACGGAGTGGGATTCGGAAGCGAACGCCGATCTGTTCGTCCGTCTCCTGGAGGGCTGAGCCGTGCCCTCGGTGTTCCGGATCCTCACGGAGAACTGGAAGCTCAAGGTGCTGGCGTTCGCCCTCGCCGTCCTGCTCTGGGTGGTGATCAGCGCCGAGCAGGTGGCGAGCAACTGGATCCGCGTGCCGCTCCAGGTCCAGGTCACCGATCCCAGCTACCAGATCGCCTCCGACGACCTGCCGGCGGAGGTGGAGGTCCTCTTCACCGGCGCCCGCAGCGACCTCTTCGACCTCGGCCTGCGCCGACCCCCGCTCCGCCTCACCGTCGCCGAGGTACGCGAGCCGGTAGAGAATCGCTCGCTGGATCCCCGCATGGTTCAGATCCCGGCGCAACTCACCGTCAATCCGCTGGAAGTCCGCCCTTCCTCGGTCCGCCTCGAGTTCACGCAGATGCAGACCCGCAGTGTTCCGGTGGAGGTACGGATCTCCAACGAGCTCGGCGGTGAGTGGGCGATCGTCGATTCCATCGTCAGCGATCCGCCGATGATCCAGGTGCGCGGTCCGGTTGAGCGCGTGGCGAATGCCGGCCCGATCCCAACCGAAGTCGTGGATCTCGAGCTGGGCGACACTACCTTCAGCCGCGTCGTTCAGCTCGATACCGCCCAGGTCCAGGGGCTCGAGCTTTCGACGAGCAACGTCGTCGTCTCCGGTCGATTCGACCGCGTCGTCGAAAGGAGGATCGAGAACGTCACCGTGGACGTCGGCCCGGGAATCACCATCCTTCCCCAGGAGGTGGACGTCGTCCTTCGCGGCCCGCGGCGCGCCGTGCAGGAGGTCGCCCCGGGGTTCTTCCGCGTCGTGGTCTCGATCGGCGAGATCCCGGCGCGGATTCCGGCCGACGGTGTCCCGGTTCCGCTCCGGATCGACGGCCTCCGACCCGACGTGCTCGCCACGGTCGAGCCCGCCGCCGTACGACTCTTCCCCGCGACTCCCCAGCTCGACAGCCTCTTTACCCCGGGGCTCGCGCCGGCTCCAGACACGCTGAGCGTCCCGTCCGTCGACGACCAGTGACGGGACCGCTCACCCTCGCTCTCGAGACCTCGTGCGACGAGACCTCGGCTGCGATCCTGCAGGGGGACGACCAGCTGATAGCGCACACGATCTTCACGCAGGACGTCCACCAGATCTACGGCGGGGTGGTTCCGGAGATCGCGTCGCGCGAGCACCTCCGCACCGTCGACGACGTCGTACGCGCAACGCTCCGGGAGAGTGGCGTCGGGCTCGAGTCGATCGACCTGTTCGGTGTCACGGCAGGACCCGGCCTGATCGGAGCGCTACTGGTCGGTGTCGCGTGGACGAAGGCGGCGGCGTGGGCGCTGGGGCGACCGGTGATCGGCGTCCACCACATGGAGGGGCACCTGTTCGCAACGGCGCTGGAGCAGCCGGACGCGTGTCCGCCTTTCGTGGCGCTTCTGGTGTCGGGCGGACACACGCTTCTGCTCTGGGTGCCGGACTGGGGCGAGTACCACCTGCTCGGGGAGACCCGTGACGACGCCGCCGGGGAGGCGTTCGACAAGGCCGCGAAGCTCCTCGGCCTGGCCTACCCGGGCGGGCCGGCGATCGAGCGAGCAGCGCTCGAGGGCGACGCGGGTCGCCACCGACTCCCCCGACCGCTTCTGTCGAGCACCTCGCGGCCGGGCGACTCCGAGTACTACGACTTCTCCTACAGTGGCTTGAAGACGGCGCTGAGGACCCGTATCCGCGAGATCGAGCGCGAGGAGCGGCTCGCCGAGCAGGTGCCTCATCTCGCCGCTGCTTTCCAGGAGGCGGCGATCGATGTGCTCGTGGCGAAGACGTTGCGCGCCGTGGAGCAGACCGGCTGCGGACGGGTGGTCCTCGGCGGCGGGGTCGCCAACAGCCGGCTGCTTCGGCGGCGTCTGGAGGAGGCGCTCACCGATGGCGTCCTCTTCTACCCCTCGCCCCGCTTGGCGACGGACAACGCCGCGATGATCGCCCGGGCCGCTCGCTTCAGGCATTCGCGGGGCGAGATGTCGGGCCTCGATCTGAACGCCCGGGCCGACCTCCCCTTCCCGGGTCTCAGACGGTGATCCGGCCCCGCAGCCGCAGAATGGCATGTATGTCGCACGAACCGACAGGATTCAGGATTCAGGATTCGGGATTCAGGATTCGGGATTCAGGATTCAGACGACGGACGACGTGGTCGATAGCCGATAGCCGATAGCCGATAGCCGTCCATGCTCACGCTGCTCCACATCTCGGACATCCATTGCGGCCCGCCTTTCCACGAGGGTGTGGCCGAGGCGCTGCTGAGCTTCGCGGTGGAGACGGAACCGGACCTCGTGGTGGCGTCCGGGGACTTCACGCAGCGTGCAAAGGAAGAGCAGTTCCGCGCGGCACGCGCCTTCCTCGACAGGCTTCCCCCGGTTCCCCTCGTGGTGACTCCGGGCAACCACGACGTGCCGCTGTACCGGGTGAAGGAGCGGATGAAGAATCCCTTCAGGTACTATCGGCAGTACATTTCCGAGGAGCTCGACTCGGTGACACGGGTGCCGGGGGCGGTGATCGTCTCCCTGAACTCCACGGCGCCGCGGCTCGCGATCACGAACGGGCGTATCCACGGATCACAGCTCGAGTTCGCTCGTCGCGTCTTCGACGGCACTCCGGACGAGGTCCAGCGGATCCTGGTCGCCCACCATCACTTCGCCCCACCGCCGGACTTCGAGGGCGCGGAGGCGATGCCGAAGGCGAAGCGGGCGCTCGACGCGTTCACCAGGATGCGGGTCGACGTAATCCTCGGCGGCCACCTCCACCGCGCGTACATCGGCAACTCGCTCGACGTGTACTCGGGTGTGGATCGGGAGCATGGCATCGTCATCGCACAGTCGGGTACGAGCACCTCGCGGCGGGGCAGGGCACGCGAGCGCGAGAAGAACAGCTTCAACCTCCTGCGCCTCGACTCGCGCCTGATCCGGGTGACGCACTACATGTTCTTCGACGAGGCGGGCGGCTTCGTCCCGACGAGCCGACACATCTTCTTCCGCGGTGGTCGTCCGCCATTGAGTCAGGAAGAGGCTGAATCAGGGGCCTTCTACTTCGATCATGAGCCCGAACGAACACGACGGACCTGACGCCCCCCGCCCCCGCGGCGGGCGGCGGCGCTCCGATTCGCGGCGCGTCTACAGGCCGGCGCGCTGGCTCCTGCTGGGCGGCGCGATCGCCCTGGTGGTCGGTTTCGTCGCCGTGCTCTCCTTCACCCAGACCGAATGGGGGCGGGAGCAGGTGCTCGGTTACACGCTCATCACGATCGGGGGCCGCCTGAACGGGGAGGTCGAGGTTGCCCGCATGGAGGGTAACGTGATCACCGGGGCGCGGCTGTACGAGATCGCGATCCGCGACACGGCCGGGGCGCCGCTCGCCATCGTCGACAGCGCCTTCGTCCGCTACAGGCTCGCCAGCTTCCTCGGCGGCGACGTGGTGATCAACCGCCTGACGGCCTACGGTGCCGACGTGGACATCTTCCGGCTGCCCGGCGACACCCTCTGGAATTACGAGGGGATTCTCCAGGATCCCAGCCCGGCCGTCACCCCGGCCGAGGCGCGGGCGACGCTCATCGAGAGCATCACGGTGGTCGACGCCGATGTGACCGTCCGGCAGCCCGTCCGGCCCGACGTGCGCCTCTCGGAAGCGGCGCAGGAAGCGCAGCTGGCGGAGATCCTCGGCGACGACCGCTACGTGATCGAGGAGGTGCCGGGCGGGTACCTGCAGACGACCGCCATCGATGTGCAGGACGCTGAGGTGAGGGAGCTCTTCATCGGGCCGGACGAGCGTGGCGGCACCTACCTCGAGGTCGTCGATGGCGTCGCCGACGTCTACCTGTGGCGCGACCCACCGCTCGAGCTGCGCGGTGTTCAGGCGCAGGTCCACCTGCAGAACGGCGTCCTCGAGTTCCGAGCCGCGCCGGTCGTGCTGCCGAACTCCCGCGGCGACGTCCTCGGCAGCGTCGATCTCACCGGAGAGCGGCCGCTCTACGACCTGGTGATCGAATCGCCCACCTTCTCCCTCGCGGATCTGCGGTGGCTGTATCCGTGGCTGCCCGACGACCCCGGCGAGGCGACCGGCTCCGTACGGCTCCGCGTGGAGGATCGCGCGGAAGGGCTCCTCGTCTTCGCGCGCGACTTCGTCCTCGAGATGCCCGGGACCGAGGTGACGGGTGACTTCGGCATGATCACCGGCCCCGACGTGCTCCGCTTCGTCAACGTGGACCTCGAAGCCGGGCCCCTCCGCGTCGAGTCCGTCGAGCAGCTGCTCCCGGAAGACCTCCCGGTCGAGGGACTGGTGGTCGGCGGGGCCGTCATCCAGGGTGCCAGCTGAGGGGAGGCCGACCGACATCCCGAGGGTCGCGACGGATCCGCACCTCACCGAGCGGGAAAGTGCGGATCATTCGCTTGACACCCCGAATCACCCGCCGTAGTCTCCGCAGCACCGCACGTTTCCGATTCAATCGAATCTCATCCACCCCTGCAAGGAGCCCGCGCTTTGTCCTCAGCGACGGAGGCGACCCACTCACGCGAGCATTGGGGAAGCCGAATCGGCCTGATCCTGGCGATGGCAGGGAACGCCGTGGGGCTCGGCAACTTCCTCCGCTTCCCGGTCCAGGCCGCGAACAACGGCGGCGGCACGTTCATGATCCCGTATTTCATCTCCTTTCTGCTGCTGGGGATTCCCCTGATGTGGATGGAGTGGGGCGTGGGTCGGTACGGGGGCCGATTCGGGTACGCAACGGTGCCGCGGATGTTCGACCGGCTCTGGAAGAACCCGATCGCGAAGTACCTGGGGGTGCTCGGCATCATCATGCCGCTGATCGTCTTCATCTACTACACGGTCATCGTCGGGTGGCTGCTCGGGTTCTCCTTCTTCAGCCTGATCGGTGGGTACTTCGGTCAGGACGCCGCGGGAGTCGCGCAGTACCTGGGGTCGTTCCAGGACATCCGCGACAACAGCTATCACGGCGGGTGGGTCGGCTTCCTGTTCTATGCGATCACTCTCGGAGTGATCGTGACCGTTCTGTCACGGGGGATATCGAAGGGAATCGAGAAGCTCGCGCTCTACGGTATGCCGATCCTCTTCCTCTTCGCGCTCGTGATCATGATCCGGGTGCTGACCCTTCCCGAGACGGCGGTCGGCAGCCCGTCACAGGGGCTGGCTCTCCTCTGGACCCCCGACTGGGGTGCGCTCAACAACGCCACGATCTGGCTGGCCGCGGCGGGGCAGGTCTTCTTTACCCTCTCCCTGGGGATGGGCTCGATCCACGCGTATGCGTCGTACCTGTCGCACGACGACGACATCACGCTGACCGGGCTCGCGACGGCCTCGACGAACGAGTTCGCCGAGGTCGTGCTGGGTGGCACGATCGCGATTCCTGCCGCGGTGACCTTTTTCGGGGTGACGGGCCTGGCGGCGGTGAGCGGGACGTTCGACCTCGGGATCGTCGCCATGGGAGTGGTCTTCCAGAACCTGCCGGGGGGGATCATCTGGGGCCAGCTCATGGCCTTCATGTGGTTCTTCCTGCTCTTCATCGCGGGCATCACATCCTCGGTGGCGCTCGCGACCCCCGCAATGGCCTTCCTGCAGGAGGAGTTCGGGATCGATCGCACGACGGTGGCGAGGCTCGTCGGTGGGCTCGCCCTCGTTCTGGGCCTCGCCAACATCTGGTGGCTGGCGGGTGGCTTCCTCGACGAGTGGGATTACTGGGCGGGTACCTTCGGCCTCGTCGTCTTCGCCTTCATCGAGGTGATGATCGTCCGCTTCGCGTTCGGTATCGACAACTTCTGGGAGGAGCTGCACCAGGGCGCCGACCTGCGGGTTTCCCCCATCTTCAAGTTCATCCTGAAGTGGGTCACGCCGATCTTCCTGACGGTGCTGCTCGCCTGGTGGGGATACACTGAGGCGCTGCCGAAGCTGATGATGGAGACCGTCACCTCGGAGACCGAGCGCGGCGTCCGCTGGCTCTCCCGCGGCTTCATGGCGGCGATGGCCATCACGGTCCTCGTACTGATCAACCGCGCCTGGCGCCGCAACGGCGGATCGACCGCCGAACGCGCCGGCAGAACCGCCGTGGAGGTGGGCCGATGACGACCTCAGCCGCAGCCGCCGCGCTTCTCGTCCAGGTCGCCGAGGGCGTCGAAGCCGGCCTGAGCGCCTTCTCCTGGTCGTTCATGCTCGTCAGCATGGGAGCGGTGACGCTTCTCGCCGCCTGGTGCTTCGCCAGGATCCTGCGTGGCAAGCGCCACTTCGATCCGGACGGCACAGGCCCCGCCCGTTCGCCCGTAGAGGGGAAGGTGGATCGCGAAGGAGGTGTCTGATCGGGATGGCGACGACGCGATGACTCGGATGATCGACGCGCTGGACATTCCCGAAGTGCGACGCGAGGCGCTCGCCGACATCGTGCGTCGTGCCCGCGCGGCCCGTCACGTCGTCCTGACCACGCACCAGAACGCCGACGGTGACGGCACGGGCTCCGAGGCGGCGATCGCCGCGTGGCTCGAGAGCCTCGGCGTGCGGGTGACGATCGTCAATCCCACACCCTTCCCCGACTCGTTCCGATTCCTCCTGCATCGAGACGACGTCGTCGCCGACCTCGACGACGAGCGGTCCCGCGAAGCCATCGCCGACGCCGGCCTCTGCCTCGTCCTCGATACGAGCGAGCCGAAGCGGATCTCTCCGCTGGACGAGCTGCTCGACCCGGCGATCACCTTCGTCGTCGACCACCACCCGCCGGGGCCGAAGGTGGTGGGGCAGGGCGGTGTGCAGGACGCGAGCGCGGCCGCGACGGGCGAGCTGGTCTTCGATATGATCGTGCTGGCGGGAGACGAATGGCCGGCGGCCTCCGCACTCGGCACGTACGTCGCGATCGTCAGCGACACCGGCTCCTTCCGCTTCGCCAACACCACTCCGCGCACACACCTGATCGCCGCCGACATGCTCGCGCGGGGGATCGATCCCGAGGCGGTCTTCCAGCAGCTCTTCGCCGTCGCCCCGCTCCGCCGGCTGGAGCTGCTCAGGGAAGCCCTCGGCCGCCTCCAGTTCGAGCCGGAGACCGGCCTCGCGTGGATCGCCATTCCCTACGAGGTCAGCCGCCGCCTCGGCTCCACCTCCGCCGACTTCGACGGCCTCATCGACCACGCCCGCTCCATCGAAGGCACCCGCGTCGCCATCCTCTTCCGCGAAACGGAGCCTGCCCTCACCAAGCTCTCCCTCCGTTCCTCCGGCGCCACCGACGTCAACCAGATCGCTCGCCAATTCGGCGGGGGAGGACACGTAAAAGCTTCAGGGGCGACTATTCCCCTTCCACTCGAGGAAGCCGTGGAGAAGGTCCTGAAAATCGTAAGAAGAGAATTATGAATTCAAAATTAAAAATTCATAATTGCCGTAATCAATCCCCCTCGAGATACGTGTACCCCGCCAGTCCCTCGATGTAATCCGCGATAAAAGCGTTCGTTTCAGTTCGGGACAGACCTTTGGCGCGCTGCACCTTCCTGCGGAATGTGGCAATCAGGGCCTGGGCGTCGAACTGCACGTAGTTCAGCACCTCGGTGGTGGTGTCGCCGTGGACCAGGTCGGTGATCTCGTAGCCGGAGCCTTCTCGGTTGAGGCGCAGGTGGACGGCGTTCGTGTCGCCGAAGAGGTTGTGCAGATCGCCGAGGATCTCCTGGTACGCACCGGTCAGGAAGATGCCGAGGACGTACTGGTCGCCGTTGGAGAGCTTGTGCAGCTCGAGAGTGCGCTTCGGAGTCCGACCGCCGGTAAAGCGATCGATCTTCCCGTCAGAGTCACAGGTGACGTCCTGGAGGGTGCCGCGCTGGGTCGGCTCCTCCTTCAGCCGGTGGATCGGCATGATCGGGAAGACCTGGTCGATGGCCCAGGAGTCCGGGAGGGACTGGAAGAGGGAGAAGTTGCAGAAGTAGCGGTCGGTGAGGATGGTGTCGAGCTCGGGGATGATGTCGTCGAACTCCTCGGGGTCCGCGGCGGCGACACGGGCGATGCGGTTCATGACGGCGAGGTGAAGCCGCTCGACCATGGCGCGGTCCTGGAGCGAGAGGACGCCGCTGTTGAAGAGGAGCTGCGCCTGTTCCTTGGCGAAGACGGCGTCGTGGAAGACCTCGCGCGGATTTCGCGGGTCGCGCAGGCTGGCGGCGAGCTCGTGGACGAGGGCGTGCGCATCGTCGGGCACCTCGCCGCTCTCGGCGACGATCTGCGTCTCGATATCGATGACGTTCAGGAGCAGCATTGCATGGTGCGCGGTCAGCGCGCGCCCCGATTCGGAGATGACGTTCGGCATCGGTACCTCGCTCCCCCGACACGCCTCGGCGAGCGAGTAGATGATGTCGTTGGCGTACTCCTGGACCGAGTAGTTGACGCTGGCGTTCGCGGTGGAGCGGCTGCCGTCGTAGTCGACGCCGAGCCCGCCACCCACGTCCACATAACCGACGTCGACGCCTGCCTGGCGAAGCTCGACGTAGTAGCGGCTCACCTCGGCCATCGCCGCCTTTACGTTGCGGATGTCGGGGATCTGGGAGCCGAGGTGGAAATGGATGAGCTTGAGAGTTTCGAGCCTGTCGGCCGCCTTCAACTTGTCGAGGACCGTCATGAGCTGGGACGCGTTCAGGCCGAACTTGCTCCGCTCGCCACCCGTCGCAGCCCACTTCCCGGAGCCGGTGGACGCCAGCTTGATCCGCACCCCCGCCGTCGGCACGACCTCCATCTCCTCGGCGATCTTCAGCAGCAGGTCGACCTCGTTGATCTTCTCGATGACGATAAACACCGTGTGGCCGAGCTTCTGACCCATCAGCGCGAGGCGGATGAACTCCTCGTCCTTGTAGCCGTTGCAGACGATGATGTGGTCCGTGCGCTCGTTCATGGCCAGCACCGCCTGGAGCTCCGGCTTGCTGCCGACCTCCAGCCCGACCCCGTGCGGTCTCCCGAACTCGAGGATCTCCTCGACGACGTGCCTCTGCTGGTTGACCTTGATCGGGTAGACCGTCGTGTAGGCGCCCTCGTAACCGAACTCCTCGATCGCCTTTTCGAACCGGCGTGAGAGCGACTCGACGCGCGTGCGGAGGATGTCCGAAAAGCGCAGGAGGAGCGGGAGCGAAACCCCCTGGGCCGCGAGATCCTGGGACAGCTCGAATAGGTCGAGCCCCCGCTTCTCGTCCCTCGTGGGATGCACGGTGACGTGCCCCTTCCTGTTGATTCCGAAGTATCCGACACCCCATCCCTCGACGTTGTACAGCTCGAGGGAATCGTCTATCGTCCAGGCCTGTTCTGCCATCGTCTGCAAGTGCGGTTCGGATGAGTCCGGTGAAGGCGCAAAATGTGACGACCGTGGCCTTGCAAGGAAAGGGCGCGCCACCGACGGGGGTGCTGCCGGCCCGGGATGACAAAAGGCGCATGCAGACGTGCCCACTTGCCGATCGTTCGCGCGGGAAGCACACTTCCGCCTCACCCTCACGTTCCTGTGATGACCGACCTGCAGCTGACGACCTCTCAGCGCGAGCTGCTCGGCTCCCTGCCGGAGCGGTTCGCGATCGAGCGAGTCGACCGGATCTGGATCTTCAGCGCCCACCAGGGCAAGCTCCGGGAGACCGGCCTCTTCGTGATCTCCCTCCTTCCCGAGCCGGAGCAGCAGACGAGCCAGCGCACGCTCTTCACCCTCCGCTATCACACCGATACGATCAAGGGGGTGCTCCAACGGACGGAATCGCTCAGCGAGGAGGGGCGCGCGCCGCCCGAGCGGATCGACCGTGTCATAGAGGGCGTGCTGGCGAGGGCGGGGGAGGATCTCAGCGAGCAGCTGGTCGTTCCCATCGAGGGTGAGGTGGGCCGCTGGGACGAGCTGCTGGCAAGGGTAGGGCTGGCCGGCTTGACCTGAGGAGTGGAGAATCATTATCGTTTCGTCAGACTGCGTCGTCTGCGACACGGCTGTCCGGGTGCATCAACCCGCGGTAGCGCATGGGTTTACGAGGAGGCTCGCGATGTCCCCCTACATTCAGCTATTTCGCCGGTACCTTCGCGAGCAGGGGCTCCCGGTCACTCCGCAGCGTGAAGCAGTCGCCGACGCCCTCTTCAGCTCCACGGGGCACCTCTCGGTCGAGGACATCGAGACCGAGCTGCGCGGAACAGGCGAGCGCATCGGCAAGGCGACGATCTACCGGACCGTCGAGATCCTGGTGCGGAGTGGGCTGGTCGAGGAGCACGACTTCGGGGAGGGTTTCAAGCGGTATGAGCACCTCTTCGGACAGACGCCGGTCCACGAGCATCTCATCTGCCTGAACTGCCACAAGGTCGTGGAGTTCCAGAGCCCCGAAGTCGTTCGACTCCAGGAGGAAACCGCGCGCCGCCACGGCTTCGTGCCGACCCGCCACCGTCTCGAGATCTACGGTCTCTGTTCCGACTGCCAGGCGAGTGGAATCGAGCTCCCGGACGAGGGGCTGACCTGTCCGGTGGAGTTGCTGAACTGAGCTCCGACCGGAGCCAGTATCCGTCATCCCTGAGCGCCGCGAGGGATCTGCACCGCGCCGAGCCGCGGACAGGCGCGGATCCCTCGCTACGCTCGGGACGACGTTGTTTGGAGAGATGATGATCCATTGCTCGACAGGAATGAAAAAGCCCGGCTGCCGAGA
>JBBDRR010000179.1:0-2540 GCA_040905395.1 Gemmatimonadota bacterium | reverse complement strand
ATCCCTCGCTACGCTCGGGACGACGTTGTTCGGGGAAAGAGAATGCAAAAAGCCCGGCTGCCGAGAGGCAGCCGGGCTTTTTCAATCACTCCTGCTGGATCAGTGACCGCCTTCACCCGGTCGGGGCGCGTCGGGGAGGCCCATGGCGGTGAGGCCGCGGACCGTCAGCACCAAGACGTATTGATGGCCCTCGTGCATGTAGCTCATCATGCCGTAGCGGCTGACCGACGGGATCTCGACCCGCCCGACCTCTCGGCCCGTGAGCTTGTCGATACCGATCAGGTACGGCGTTCCGTCGCCGCCCTCACCCTGATAGATCAGCATCGTCTCGGTGACGGTCATCGGAACGTTGCGGCCGTAACCGGTGCTCTCCGGGAGCTCGACGCCCGCGAGAGCGGGGTTGTCGCGGATACGGTGCGGCGTGTCGCCCGACGGGATCTGCCAGAGGTGGTCGCCGGTGCGCATGTTGATCGCCGTGATCGTGCTGTACGGCGGCTTCCAGAGCGGAAGCTCCTGCGGCCGGCCCAGGTTGGCGCTTCCACCTGAGACCCAGTCGGCGGGCGTTGCTCCGGTGGGCTCGGCGAGCTGCGCATCGCGCTCCACGCCAGGGATCACCATCTGCGAGCTGCACGCCCGGTGCGAGGTAACGAACATGATGTCGTTCACCGGGTCCGCGGCGGCGGGACCGTCGATGTTCGTGCCGCCTCCATCGCCGGGGCACCAGACGGCTGCCGTCTTACCGAGGTCGTTGTCCCGGTGGAGCGGCGGGTTGAAGATCGGCCCCCAAACGAAGTCCTCGAGGATCTCGAGGGCTTCACGGCGAAGCTCGGGCGTGAAGTCGATCAGCTCGTCCTCCGGCAGCCCCTGCATCTCGAAGGGCGCGGGGCGGGTCGGGAACGGTTGCGTCGGCGAGAGCTGCTCGCCCGGGATCTGCGACTGCGGCACCGGCCGCTTCTCGATCGGCCAGATCGGCTGACCGGTCTCGCGGTTGAGCACGTAGACGAACCCCTGCTTCGTAGCCTGAGCCACGATTGGTACCTCCTGACCCTCGATCGTCACGTCCATCAGGACGGGCGCTGTCGGCGTGTCGTAATTCCAGACGTCGTGGCGGACCAACTGGTAATGCCATCTGCGCTCGCCGGTCGCGACATCGATGGCGATGATGCTGGTGCCGAAGAGGTTGTCGCCCGGGCTGAATCCGCCGTAATAATCGATCGTCGGCGGGTTCGTGACGATGTAGACCAGGCCGAGCTCCGGATCGGCCGACATCGGCGCCCAGGAGGAGACGTCGCCCGTGCGCCGCCATGCGTCGTTCTCCCACGTCTCGTGGCCGAACTCGCCCGGACGGGGGATGACGTTGAACTTCCACAGGTGCTCGCCCGTGCGGGCGTCGTACGCGAGGATGTCGCCGGGAATGTTCTCGATCCGCGACTGCGAGTATCCCTGCTCGGCCGAGTTGCCGACGACGACCACGTCGTTGACGACGATCGGCGGCGATGAGTTCGTGATGTAGCCGAGCTCGAGGGGGATGCCCTCGTACGCGTCGTACGTCTCACCGGACTCGAGCCACGGATCCCAGTCCGTGATGAGATCGGCCAGAAGGTCGACCGTACCTCTGCGTGGGAAGCCCTCGACCGGGACCTGCTCGCCCCAGTCGTCGAGGTGCTCGCCCGAGAGGGCATCGAAGGCGTGGAGGAAGAATCCCGAGGTGACGGCGTAGATCACGCCGCGGCCGTCGATCTCGGCGTACGCCACGCCCTTGCCGTAATCCTGCCGCATCGAGTACTCGTAGCGGCGCGTGTGCGGCTCACGGTAGGACCAGAGGGTCTCGCCGGTAACGGGGTCCAGCGAGATGACGTGGCGTCGGGGCCCCATCACCGTGAAGAGGCGGTTCTCGACGTAGATCGGCGTCGAGCGTGAGCTCGCGGCGCCGAAGCTGGCTCCACCCCACTCCCAGATCGGCTCGAGCTGCGCGAAGTTCTGCGGAGTGATCTGGTCGAGCGGTGCGTAACGGGTGTGATAGGCGCTGCCGCCGATGTAGCTCCACAGGCCGTTTTCCACGCCCGGCCCGTCCTGGCCGAGTGCGAGGGACGGCGTGGTGACCAGCACGGCGAGCGCCACGGCGAAACGCCAGCCAGCGGCTGGTTGCAGCTTCGCCGCAGCTCCTGACTTCTTCATCTTCATACTCCTGGCGGGTTGGAGAGTACGAGCTGAGCACGCCCCCGGCGGGAGCGACGGACCTCGGGCGGCCCTGTGCGGAATCGTTCGGGTGAGGTGCCGCTGCGGAGCAGCGAGCGGCGGCCACAGGGGTACGGCCGCCGCGGGTTCCTCACCCTCCAATGCGACAGTTTACGATCCGCGAGCCGCCGAGCCAAGTGCACCAGCTCACGTCGGCCACGACCGACCGTGCCCTGACGATTGCAGTTGCGACTTCGAACCGCCTATCTTCACTTGCAGTCGCTGGACCGCGAGAGTGATTCGCCTCGTGCGGATCGTTTTCGCTTGACGAGGAGCCGGCTCTCCGGCATCGTGGAGATCGG
>JBBDRR010000178.1:0-4239 GCA_040905395.1 Gemmatimonadota bacterium | reverse complement strand
GCCGGAATGACGAAAATGGGCTATCCACTTAGAGTAGGTCCCTTCAAAGTATGGGATAAACTCCGGCGGCGGCACGCAGGGACACATCGACGTTTGTTCCTGGCAAACGTTCATTTAGTGCTGTTTTAGTACTTGTCACAAGTACAAAATCGCGATATTATCCCCGTATGCCAAGAGCTATATCGGGTGACATGCTCCGCTTGAAGCTGTCGGAGTCGCTGGCCTCACCGCTTCCGCCGCGCACCGCACGGGATGTTCGGCTTCCGACCATCCCCAACAAGGCATTGGCGGTCATCGGAGTGCGTCGTGGCGGGAAGACTTCCTTTCTGTACCGCTATATCAATGAACGCGTCACGGCAGGGGACACGCCTGGTACCCATCTTCTGGTGTCGCTCGAGGACGAGCGGCTCGTTGGCATGACGGCCGAAGATTTGGGATGGCTGATCGAGGAGCACAGGCGAGTGGTCCCCGCGGTGCGGGAGCAGGCGCGGCGAACGGTTTACTTGGACGAAGTTCAGGTGGTGGCTGGTTGGGAGGCTGTCGTGCGGCGGCTCCTGGATGCTCACGATACACAGGTCTTCGTCTCTGGGTCCTCGGCCAAGCTCCTGAGTAGCGAGGTACACACGTCTGTGCGTGGCCGCTCCATGGAGGTGCTCGTGCATCCCTTCTCCTTCCGCGAGGCACTCCGCCATGCGGACGGGGAGCCAGCGGTGAAGTGGGCACTACTCACCCCGGACGAGCGTGCGGCGGTAGACGCAGCGCTCCGTCGTTACCTGGAGGTCGGTGGTTTTCCAGAGGCGCAAGCGGTCGATGTTCGTGATCGGGTGCCTCTCCTCAAAGGATACGTGGACCTCATGGTGCTCAGAGACGTGATCGAAAGGCATCACGTCTCGAACGTCGAGGCACTTCGGCGCCTACAGCGCCATCTCATGGCGAACCCCGCAGGGGCATTCACCGTCTCTAAGTTCCATCGTGACCTGAAGTCTCAAGCTCTCCCCGTCGGCGTGGAGACGCTTCACCACCTACTGAGCTACCTTGAGGATGCTTTTCTTGTGCGCCTGGTGAGCATGCACACCGCTTCCGAGCGGCAGCGCATGCGAAATCCACGCAAGGTCTATCCTGTTGATCCGGGCCTCATTGCGGTGTACGAGCGGGCGGGTCGCGAAAATCGGGGGCGGAGCCTTGGGACCGTCGTCGTACTAGAACTTGAGCGTCGTGGGTACGACGTGGGTTGGGTGCGGGTCGGAGACGACCTGGAGGTAGATTTCTATGCAGAGAACCCGGCCACGGACCCACTACTCATCCAGGTGTCTCTCGATACCGCGTCGGGGGCGACGTGGCAGCGCGAAGTTCGCTCTCTCGAAGCGGCCGCAGAGGTTTATCCAGAGGCTCGCCCGCTGCTTATTACCCTCGACCCGACGCCACCCTCGTGGCCACTGCCATCTCGGCTTGAGTGGTACTCGGCATCTCAATGGTTGTTGGAAGAGCTGTAATCGCACACCTAAGCATGGCGGATGAGTCGTGGACACAGTCCGAGAAAGGTTGCAGGTCCGTCGAGCATGAAAGGGCCCCCATAAACTCTGCACCGGTTGCCGATCGAGGGTCCGCGCCGGCAGCGCGTTCGTTCGGACCGGCGGAGACCGCCCTTCTGCTGACGCTTGGGGGAATGTGGGGCTTCTCCTTCCTCTTCATCGAGATCGCGCTGCGGGGCTTCGGTCCCGTCTGGATCGTGGCGGGACGGACGGGAATCGGGGCGGCCGTGCTTCTCGCGGCGCTCGGGTTACGCCGGCAGCGGCTTCCCCGCTCGAGACGGATGTGGGGACACTTCCTCGTGCTCGGCGTCGTGGCGAACGCGCTGCCATGGGTCGGCGCCGCCTGGGCCCAGCAGTGGCTTCCCTCCGGCCTCGTCGCCCTCCTCATGGCGGCGGTGCCGACGTCCACCCTGGTCGTCTCGGTCGCCTTCGGCCTCGAGCACTTCACGCTTGCGAGGATCGCGGGCCTCGCCCTCGCGCTGTCGGGCGTCGCTCTCACCGTCGCGGCCGATCCAGCCGAGCCGGGACGGCTGGCCGCGATCGTCGTGGTCATCGTCGCGACCGTCATGTATGCAGCCGGCGCCGTGTACGCGAAGCAGTGGGTCTCGGGCAACGACTCACCGCTGACGATCGCGGCCGGGCAGGTGCTCACCGCATTCCTCGTCACCCTGCCGGCAGCCTTTCTCCTGGACCCGCTTCCCGACCCGGAAGGGATCACTCCCGCCGTGGCCGGCTCCATCCTCGCGCTCGGCGCCTTCGGAACCGGCGCCGCGTTTCTCGTTTTCTACACGCTCATCGAACGCGTGGGCGCGACGAACACGACACTGGTGACCTACATCGTCCCCCTCGTAGCGGTCGCGGCCGGAGCGATCGTGCTCGGCGAGCGGCTCGCGCTGCCAGCGATCATCGGAGGAGCCCTCATCGTCTCGGGCGTCTGGCTCGCACAGAAGGGAACCCGCGGCGCCGCTCCCGGGCCCGCCGAAGCTCCCGCGGCGGACTGACGCAGTGTACTTTTATGATAGTCGATTGCAGAATCCCGATGAGCGAAGCATCTTCCGTGGATGCCGTCAACTCCCCTCCGGAGGTGCCACCATGTTGCGCAGATCCCCCAGTTCACTTCTGATCCCGCACGCTGTCGGAATATCGCTCCTGATCATCTTCGCCGCGCCGATATCGGCACAGGATCACCCGCACCCCGCGGGATCCGCCGACGCGCTCGGGAGCGTTCATTTCACGAGTAGCTGCTCGGCGGACGTAGCCGAACCGCTGCAGACGGCCGTGGCCATGCTGCACTCCTTCTGGTTCAACGAATCGGTGGAGGCTTTCCGGCAGGTCGCCGCGGTGGACCCCTCGTGCGCGATGGCGCACTGGGGAGTCGCGATGACGGAGATGGGGAACCCGATGGCGCGGGTGCTACCCTCTCCGGAGGCGCTCCGGACGGGGCTCGATGCAGCGCAGCGCGCCCGGGAGCTCGCCGGATCTCAGTCGCACCGGGAGCAGATGTACGCCGACGCGGTGCTGGCGTACTTCGAGGGAGCCGACCGTGACCACGCCACGCGCATGGCCGCCCACGAAGAGGCGCTCGCGGCGCTCAACCGGGCGCACGCAGACGACGTGGAGGCCGCGATCTTCTACGCCCGCGCCATCGTCGCGAACGCACCGCCTACCGATCTGACGTTCTCCCGGCAGATCGCCGGCGCGGAGATGATGCTCCCGCTGCTGGAAGCGAACCCCGATCATCCCGGGCTCGCCCACTATCTCATCCACGCTTTCGACGCGCCGGCGCTCGCCGGACGCGGCGCCGAGGCTGCGTTCGCATACGCGGACATCGCTCCCGCGGCGCCCCACGCACTGCACATGCCGTCGCACATCTTCACCCGGCTGGGCTACTGGGAGGACTCGATCGAGACGAACGCGCGGTCCGCGGCCGCCGAGGCGAACCCGAACGCGGCGGTCCACCCGATGGATTACATGGTCTACGCGCACCTTCAGCTCGGCCAGGATGCCGCGGCGAGGGAGGTCGTCGATCGGGCGGTGCAGAACTCCGATCGGTACTACGGTGGGGCACTCGGATACAATTTCACGGCGATGCCCGCGCGCTATGCCGTCGAGCGCGGCGCGTGGGACGACGCGGCGAGCCTGAGGATTCCCGTGGACGCGCTCGCACACGTCGAGGCGATAACCCGCTTCGCGCGAGCGATCGGTGCGGCGCGCTCGGGCGATGCGGCGGCTGCCGAGCCCGAAATCGAGGCGCTGGCCGGGCTCGAAGCGGCGCTTCAGGCGCAGAACGACGAGTACTGGGCGACCATCGTCGGCGCGCAGCGCCTGGCGGCGCAGGCCTGGGCGAGCCATGCGCGCGGCGACGGCCAGGCAGCGTTGAGATTCGCCACCCAAGCCGCCGATCTCGAGGAGACGGTGGAGAAGCATCCGGTGACTCCGGGTCCGGTGCTGCCCGCTCGCGAGCTGCTCGGCGATCTGCTCCTCGAGCTGCAGCGGCCTGCCGAGGCGCTCACCGCGTACGAGGCGACTCTCCAGCGGGAGCCGAACCGCGCCCGCACCCTCTTCGGCGCTGCGCGCGCCGCCGAAAGCGCCGGCGAGATCGGGAAGGCGACGGCCCACTACACCGCTCTCCTGGAACTGATGGCGGAGGCGGACGCGACGCGGACCGAGTCGCAGGTCGCTCGCACCTTCCTGCAAGGCCAGTAGG
>JBBDRR010000177.1:0-4268 GCA_040905395.1 Gemmatimonadota bacterium | reverse complement strand
GCGGATGTAGCTCAGTTGGTAGAGCGTCTGCTTGCCATGCAGAAGGTCGAGGGTTCGAGCCCCTTCATCCGCTTCGCGCCACCCAGAATATCCCTGGAAATCTGGCACATCGAGTAGCTATATGTGCGCGGGTTTCTCCCGAACTTTCTCCCGAGTCGGCGTGTGAGCCTTCTGCATGCGGACAGAAGGTTGTTCGACGGAACGGGCGTGCTCGCCTGGGCGGCAACAACGATGGACCTGAGCGGCGGCGGCTCGTCCGGTCTGGGACGGCGTTCGGTGGCCTGGCTCCCGGAACCTTCCGCTAGCGACCGGTGTGCCTTGCCGACGTGACCGCGCTGACGCGGAACATACGGGCGCGATGGTCGTGGTGCTGCGGCTTAGGCCGTGGGCTGGAGCACCTCGTCCAGGTCAGCCAGCAGCTCGACGCTGTCTTGCTCGAGCGCGTCGGTGCGGGCGATCAAGGCCTTGAGCCGTTCGGCGACGGCTGGGAATTTCCATGCCATCGCTGCGAACTCGCGTGGCCCCATCACGAGCAGACGCGTATCGGACGTGGTGACAACCCGCTCCGCGTGCGTCTGGGTCGGGTTGAGTATGCCGGCAGCCCCGAAGGAGTCTCCTGCTCCGAGTTGCGCGATCCGCCGACCGTTCTGGCGCAGCTCGGCGCTGCCCGAGAGGATCACGCAGAACTCGCGGGCGTAGGCGCCTTCCTCGATGAGCGTCTTGCCCGCCGGCACCTGCACCTCGTCCGCCCAGCGCGCGATCTGCTTGCGTCGTCGCCTCGGTATGGGCGAAGAGCGGGATCGCTCTTACGGTCTTCTGGGTCACGGAGCGGACCATCGTCATCCGCGATCGGGGGCGTGGACGCGCCGGCCTCCATACCCCATGACCTGTCCCGATGCCTATCTCGTAACCCGACGCGCCCGCTTCTCTCATGCCGCAGACGAACGTAGGCGTGTGCAAAGCAGTGCGCCTGATGGATATTGCTCAGGCACTCGACAGTCGTCCAGCGAGTAGAACAGCGGCATGACGTCGTATGAGCTCGGCCTGCTCGTGCACCTCCTCGGCGTGTTGCTGTTCTTCGGTGGCGCGCTCGTGGCGGGCATCGGCTTCGAGGTTGCACGCAGGCAGGACCGCCCGAGCGAGGTTGCGCTCCTGCTCGGAGTAACGAGGATCGGCGCGCTGCTTGTCGTCGTTGGCGCAGTTCTCGTCCTCGGCGGCGGGCTGTGGCTCGCCGGGCAGCTCGACCAGTTCGACGAGCCGTGGCTTCTCGTGTCACTCGGTCTCTTCGTCTTCTCGCTGATTCTCGGGGCGCTCGGGGGTCAGCGTCCGAAGCGGGCCCGCCGCCTGGCAGCGCAGCTGGCGGGAGAAGGCGACGAGATGACCGCTGACCTCAGAAGACTGCTCGACGACCGCTTTTCTCTCGCGGCCAACTACGCCTCGAGCGGGCTCGTTCTCGTCATCCTCGTGCTCATGGTCTGGCAGCCCGGACGCTGACACGCATGCAGATCCGGGAGGCATGTGCCGAGGACTACGCGGAAGGGGTCGAGTAACGCAGGAGGCGTGGCGGGAGTTCGAGCGGCCCCGCGACCCGGTGTGGTCGGGGTACTTCGAGACCCTCGGCGATGCCGCCGGCCGCGCCTCCGGGGCGCTCGTGCTGGTGGCGGTGGAGGCAGGTCGCATCGTCGGCACGGCGACCGTCGAGCTGGACCGGACAATCGAGTCTGACGGAACGCTCGAGCCCGATCAGGCGAACTTCCGGATGTTGGCGGTCGATCCAGACTGGCGCGGTGGGGGCATCGGGCGTGCTCTCGTCGAGGCGTGTCTCGAGGGCGCGCGGGAGCGGGCAAAACCACCGCGACGCTGCACACGGCCGAGGAGATGGTTGCAGCCCGCACGCTCTACGGCTCGCTCGGGTTCGAGCGCGACCCCGCGGAAGACGTCGAGCCGGCGCCCGGCATCGTGTTGCGGGCCTACCGGCTCGCGTTGACGGCTGCAGCCCACCCCGGCTCGTAGGCGCAGTCGGGCTCCTCGGCGAGCGGATCGCCGGTCGCCGCGTAGGCCCGCGCCCGGCAACCGCCGCAGAGGGCACGGTACTCGCAGGCCCCGCAGTCGCCTCCCAGCCGCGACGGATCCCGGAACGCCTCGAACAGCGGCGCCTCGAGGTAAAGCTCGGAGAAGCGGCGCTCGCGTACATTGCCGACCGAGAGCGGGAGAAAGCCGCAGCCGCACACGTCCCCGACGTGGGAGACGAAGGCGAAGCCGTTGCCTGCGAGGCACCCGCGTGACATCGTCGTCAGCCGCGTCGTGACGCGCGCCGGGCGTCGCTCGTGCCGTGTGCGTGCGCTCTGTGCCTCGACCCGGCGGAAGTGCGGCGCGCAGATCTGCTTGACCGGGAACGGCGAATGGCGCTGGAGGCGATAGAGCCACCGAAGCACTTGTTCCTGCTCTGCGGCCGGGAGCTCCTCGTCGGCGAGCAGCCGGCCCCGTCCGGTGGGGACGAGGAAGAAGAGCTCCCAGCCGGCCGCCCCGAGCCCTCCGACGAGCCCGTGCATCTCCGGCAGCAGGTGGGCGTTCGAGCGCATCACCGTCGTGTGCAGCTGGAACGGCACCCGGGCATCGCGGAGGTTCGCGAGACCGTCTAGGGCCGCCGCGTGGAAGCCGGGTGTCGCTGCGAAGCGGTCGCTCCGGGCCGCGTCAGGGAAGTGGACGCTGAAGGAGACGCGGCGGACACCCGCCTCCCGGACCTCGCGGCAGAGACGCGGAGTGAGCAGCCAGCCCACGTCGACCGAGAGCGCCATCTGCAGCCCAAGCTCCGAGCCGATCGCGGCGAGCTCGAGCGTGTCGGGACGGCTCAGCGGCTCCCCGCCGGTGAGGATGAGTACTGCGCCCGGGAAGGCTTGGGCGAGGTCGGTCATGAGGGCGCGCCCCTCCTCGAGCGTGAGCTCGGCGGGATGCCGGTCGTGCTGGGCGACGGCGCGGCAGTGACGGCATGCAAGCGGACACGCTCTCGTCAGCTCCCAGGCGACGACGAGAGGAGGCCGCGCGTTCACCGGACGGTGAGGGCGCCCTTCATGCCCGCCTTCTCGTGCCCGGCGACCAAGCAGTAGAAGACGTAACGACCGGCCTTCAGCGTCGCCGAGACGGTGGACGTTCCGCCCTTGAAGACCACCTTGCCGAGCTTCTTCACCCCGTTCCCGCGGATCGCGACATTGTGGGGAAGCACCGACGGATTGCTCATCGTGATCGTGACCCGTCCCGGCTTCGCGCGGAGCGTGGCCTTGTCGAAGCGCAGCGCGCCCTTCGGGTCGGCGGAGATCTTGAGGACCGTGGCCGAGGGCGCGGCGAGCGCGACGCTAGCGGTGAGGACGAGCGGCGCGACGATCAGCAGGAGGCGGAGCATACGGACTCCTCGAGTGGGGTTGGGCCGAATTGAACCGGCTCGGGAGCGGCATCCCCTGATGAAGATTCATCAGGAGGCGGCGTGTCCACGGCGCGACACTCGACGAAAGTCGAACACGACGAGGAGGAACGCCGTGACAGAACCGCTGGCACCGGACAAGGGCGCCGCGCGGACCGCGCTCACCGAGTCGATCCTGGACAACCTCTCCGCCTGGACGGTTGTCGCCCTGCTGATCGGCCTGCTCTACCTCGTGTGGGCGACGCTCGCGATCCTCGGAAAGTACGTCGGGGACATCCCCTCACTGGGGGCATGACGATGGCGAGGGTCGAGTCCTCGGTCACTCCCCCGGCACCGGGCTGGGCGCGCCGGTTTCCGCTCGACGAGAAGGTCTTCCTCTGGGCGATCGGTGTCTCGGTCGTGTTCATGTCGGCCTTCGTCGTCGTCTGGCTCTTCCTCGGCAATCAGAACGTGCCGACTGACTCATACCGAGCGACGCCCGAGGCGTTCTCGCAGAAGGTGCAGGCGTTCGTCACGAAGTACGGCCGCGACGACGGCCGGGTCGCGGTTCCTCCCGGCGAGGACGCGTACGTGATGGCCGCCCGCTACGCCTTCTACCCCGAGATCGTGCTCGAGGCGGGCGAGAAGTACCGCATCTGGATCTCCTCCGTCGATGCGTTGCACGGGTTCTCCATCGTCGGCGGTCACCAGAACATCAACCTCGAGATCGCTCCCGAGCACCTCTACGGCGGCACCTTCACCCCGGAGAAGCCAGGCGAGTACCTGATCGTCTGCAACGAGTACTGCGGCCTCGGGCACCACGGCATGAAGGGCCGGATCATCGTGGAGGAGGGCTAGGAGATGGCGTACG
>JBBDRR010000176.1:20018-25723 GCA_040905395.1 Gemmatimonadota bacterium | reverse complement strand
ACTAGGTCATTCGCTCGCCGGGTCGCTCGGATCCCAGAGCAGCGTCGAAGGGTGCTCCTGGTTCATCAAACGGTCCAGGTCGTAGACGAAGTTGTCCCGGGTGTATTCGGCGTTCTCGTAGTGTTGCCCGACGTGGATCGCCTCCACGGGGCATACTTCCTGGCACATTCCGCAGAAAATGCAACGGAATTCGTCGATCTCGTAGACGACTGGATAACGGTTCCCCTGGTCGTCCTCGCCTGGAATCAGCCGGATGCAGTTCGCCGGGCAGACGGTCGGGCAGAGACCGCAAGCGACGCACTTCGGTCGCCCGTCATCGTGCTGCTCCATCACGTGCGTGCCCCGCCAGCGGGGGGAGAGCGCCCACTTCTCTTCGGGATACTGCATGGTCACCTTGTGCGGGTTGACCATGTGCCGGAACGTCAGCGCCACCCCCTTCAGCGTCGCCCTCAGATACGAGGACTGCCGCACGGGGCGTTTCATCAGACGTACGTTTGCCGCCATTATCTATCCTTGCTCCGCTCAGGTGCGTACTTCGAACTCTTCTTTGTGGAACCGCGCCACGGCGCGAGCGTGCGCCCGCTTCTCCTGCATCGCGTACCCGCCGCTGAGGATGCGTCCCCGGTCCATGATCAGCAGGAAGATCCCCAGCATGAGGGCGTTCACGACCGCCAGTACCAGCCCGTATACCAGCCCGTACTCGACGCCCGCCGAGTCCAGGGCGAGGATCGTCCCAGCGGTGACCGTCACCGCGACCAGGACGGTCGGAAGCATCAGCTTCCATCCCAGGTCCATCACCTGGTCGTACCGGAATCGTGGCACCGTCCAGCGCACGAGCATGAAGACCAGGATGAAGAAACCTGTCTTCATCGCGAACGCGATGAGTGTCAGCACCGTCTTCCAGACGGCGGGCTCCGCCCCGACTACCGTGCCGTCCCCGAGTGCCAGCATGTTGTCACCCGCATAGCCCGGGATGTCCCACCCGCCAAGGAAGAGCGTCGCCATCAGCATGCTGATCGTCAGCACGTGCGAGTACTCGGCGATGAAGAACATCGAGAACTTCATCGAGGAGTACTCGGTGTGGTAGCCGGTGATCAGCTCGGACTCGGCTTCGGGCAGGTCGAACGGCAGACGGTTCGTTTCCGCGAACGCGGAGATCCAGAAGAAGACGAAGGAGATCGACAGCGGTATGGCGAACCAGAGGCCGAGTTGCTGCTGGCTCCAGACCACCTCCGGAAGGCGCACATTGCCGACCAGGAAGAAGACGCTGAGCAGGCTCATCCCCAGGGCGATTTCGTAGGAAATCATCTGAGCGCCGGCCCGCATCCCACCCAGGAGCGCGTACTTGTTCGAGCTGGCCCAGCCCGCGATCACGATCCCGTAGACGCCGAGTGAGGAGAATGCGAGCAGAAAGAGCACGCCCACCGGAACGTCCGCGATCACCATATCGACCAGGCCCCACGGGGTCGGCAGAGGAGCCGCCAGAGGAATGACCGCGAAGGTCACCATCGCCGGCGTGATCGCCATCATCGGGGCCAGCGTGAAGAACGTCCGGTGCGACTCGCCCGGATTCGACTCCTCCTTCAGGATGTTCTTCAGCCCGTCGGCGATCGGCTGGCCCAATCCGCCCGGCCCGACACGGTTGGGGCCGAGCCGGTCCTGCATCCACGCGCTGACCTTCCGCTCCAGCAGCGTCAGCATCGCGACCGTGACCAGCACGACCACGAAGACCACGAGCACCTTGATCACCGAGCTGACCAGATACCCCGTCTCCGTAAGCTGCCCGACCTGATATACCGGCTCGAGTTCCATTATCTCCGTGAAATCATGTCATCCTGAGCGCACCACCTACGACGACGGTGCATCGGCCTGCCGCGCTTCCGCACCCGGAAGCGGCCGACCGTCGGCCCCCAGTTCGTCGAATGCGATACCGGCGAAGCGCGCCTCGATCTCACCGAGTAGCGCGAACGCATCGGTCGGCCGCGACGGCGCGGGGACTTCGCGCAATCCGGCCAGCAGCACACCGATGATCTGCCAGGCGGGCCGCGACATCCCCGGCACCTGGAGAGCGGGCCAGAAGCGCTGCACTCTTTCGTCACGATTCGTGAAGCTGCCCTCCATCTCGGCGAACGTAGTGCAGGGGAGCACGAAGTCGGCATTGCGGGCGGCGTCGCTCAGCACGTGCCCGACGTAGATGAAGAGGCTGGCGTTTCTCCCGAAGTCCGCGGGGGCATCCGCCAGATCATCGCCGAGCACGAGGAGGATTCCGTCGTGCGCCGCGGCTTCGTCCAGACCACCTTCGCCGTCGGCATTGCCGCAACGCGCGAAGCCGAGCAGCTCCGCCCCCCTCACGTTCGCCGCGCGGTCCGTACGTAGCGCGAGCCGCGGGAATCCGGGGAGGACGACCTCCTCGCCCGTCTCCACCCGGAAGACGCCGCTGCCGCCGCCGAGCGCGTCCGAGAGCCGCCGCACCGCCCCCAGGTCCTCGTTCGCCGCGAAAGCGGAGATCACCGATCGAACTCCACCCGTCGACCCACGCACTACCTCCGCGAGCCTCAGAAGCGCATCCGACCACGACATCGGCACGAGCTTACCGTCCTGCCGAACCAGCGGCGCCTCGATACGGCCGGTACGGTTGATCCATTGGTAGTTCAGCCGCCCGAAGTCGCACATCCAGTGGCCGTTGACCTCCTCGTTGGGCCGCGGCTTCAGCCGCATCACCTGATTATCGCGGACCTGCAGCGTGACGTTGCACCCCTGCGTGCAGTTCGGGCAGATCGAGGGTGTGCGATCGAGGTCCCAGGCCCTCGCCTTGTGCAGGAAATCCTTCGATACGAGCGCGCCCACCGGGCAGATGTCGACGACGTTGTCGGCCCAGATGTTCCCCTCCAGCCCCTCGTCGAAGAAGGTGTCGATCACCGCCATGTGGCCTCGCTGAACCACCGTCAGCCGCTCGTCCTGCGCCACCTCGCGCATGAAGCGGACGCACCGCGTGCACATGACGCAGCGGTCGCCGTGAAAGAGCACGTCTCCGCCGAAGTCGTCGACGCCGATGATACGCTTCGGCTCCGCCAGCCGCCCCATCGGGCGACCCTCGGCGGCGGTGTAATCCTGTAGCTTGCACTCGCCCGACTGGTCGCAGACCGGACAGTCGAGAGGATGGTTCACGAGGAGGAATTCCAGCACTCCCTCTCGCGCCTTCAACGCGTTCTCGCTCTCCGTGCGGATGATGTTCCCCTCCTGCACGACCGAAGTGCAGGCGGGCAGCAGCTTCGGCACACCCTCCACTTCGACCAGGCACATCCGGCACTGCGCCGGCGCGCTCAGACCCGGGTGGTAGCAGTAGTGCGGAACATCCACGCCCGCCCGTGCCGCGGCATCGATCATCCGCGTCCCCTTCGGGACCTCGAGCTCGATGCCGTCGACCGTGCAGGTGACGGATTCCTTGGTTTGTACTTCGGCCATAATGGTGGCTATCGGCTATCAGCTATCGGCTATCAGCTACGGAACGGCACCTCTACCACGTCGCGATTCCCAACTTCGGGCGACTGATAGCTGATAGCCGATAGCTGATAGCTCTTCTACGCCGTCCTCGCGGCGAGATTTTCTCCGCGTCGGATCAGCGCCAGGTAATCTTCCCTGAACTTCTCGATCGACGACGTGATGGGGGCGGCGGCGGCGTCGGAGAGGACGCAGATCGTCTTACCGGTCATGTTGTCGGAGATGTCCATCAGCGTCTGCAGGTCCGCTTCGGTGCCCCAGCCGCCCTCGATCCGCCGGAGGATCTTCGCCGCCCAGGCCGTTCCCTCCCGGCAGGGGGTACACTGACCACACGACTCGTGGGCGTAGAAGTCGACCATCCGGCGGACCTGCTTCACGATGTCTGTCGTGTCGTCCATGACGATCACGGAGCCGCAGCCGAGCATCGTCTTCGCCGCCGCCATCGCCTCGTAATCCATCCCCACGTCGAGCTCGTCGGCGGTCATGATCGGCACCGAGCTGCCGCCGGGGATCACCGCCTTGATCGTACGCCCCTCGGGCGGTCCGCCGCAGATGTCGAAGATGAACTCGCGGAAGTTGAAGCCCATCGGCACCTCGTAGTTGCCGGGGCGCTGCACGTGTCCCGAAACGCAGAACAGCTTCGTCCCGGTCGATTTCTCAGTGCCCCACTGCTTGTACCAGTCACCGCCGTTGGTGACGATGTGCGGCACCGCGCAGAGGGTCTCGACGTTGTTGATCGTCGACGGCTTGCCGAAGGCGCCCGAGACGGCCGGGAAGGGTGGCTTGACTCGGGGCTCGCCACGGCGGCCCTCGAGCGAGTTCATCAGCCCCGTCTCCTCGCCGCAGATGTAGGCGCCGGCGCCGAGATGCAGCGTGACTTCCACGTCGTGCCCACTTCCCATCACGTCCTTACCGGCGTACCCAGCCTCGTACGCCTCCTCGATGGCACGGGCCATGACCTGCGCGGCCTCGAAGAACTCGCCTCGGATGTAGATGTAACAATGGCTCGCGTTGATCGCGTACGAACCGATCAGACATCCCTCGACCAGCTGGTGCGGCGTCCACCGCATCAGCTCCCGGTCCTTGAACGTGCCCGGCTCCGACTCGTCGGCGTTGCACAACAGGTAGTGCTGCTTGTCGGACTTCTTCGGCATGAACGACCACTTCACGCCCGTCGGGAAGCCCGCCCCGCCGCGGCCGCGAAGACCGGACGCCTTCACCTCGTTCACGATCTCTTCCGGCGACATCCCGAGCGCCTTCCGGAGCGCCTCGTAGCCTCCGCGCGCCTCCCATCCCTTCAGCGTCCGCGCTTCGGGCTCGCCGAAGTGCTCGGACAGCATCCGGACTTCGCTGGGATGTCTGTATGGATATGCCATAATCCTCAATAATTTTGAGTTGTGAGTTTTGAGTTTTTAGTTATCAGTGGAATGACATCATAGGAATTCACTTGGTAACTAAACACTGAGAACTAAGAACTAAAAACTCACAACTCCCCCTCGAGCCTCTCCAGGATCGCCGGAACGTCGGCCGGCTTCACGCTCTCGAAAAAGCGCTCGTTTATCTGCACCGCCGTCGGAAAGCCGCACGCGCCGAGGCACTCGACCTCCATCACCGTCCACAATCCGTTCTCGGAAACCTCGCCCGCCTCGGTCCCGGTATGCTCCAGGAAGGCGTGCAGCACGTCCTCTCCGCCGCAGAGGTTGCACGAGATATTCGTGCAGATCTGGATCAGATAGCGTCCGAGCGGCTGCAGGTTGTACATCGTGTAGAAGGTCGCGACCCCCCGCACGTAGGCCGGCGGCAATCCGAGCCGCTCGGCGACCTCGTCCATCGATTCCGGCGAGAGATAGCCCCGGAGCTCGTGCGCCATGTGCAACGCCGGCAGCAGCGCCGCCTGGCGATCCTCGTAGCGGCTGAGGATCTTCTCCAGGCGCTCCAGATACACACCCTCGAAGAGCGGCGTATCCGGACTGCGGGTGGCGAGCTGGTACGCAAGCGTCCCGGCCACCGACGCATGCCCGCCGTCCAGCGGCCGCCGACCGACGTAGTCGGACCCGCGGATCTCCGCTTCGGTGAGCTCGAACTCCCCGGTGATGCCGGCGAACCCGGGATTGCGCGGCCTGATCTGGTGAATGCTCGTGTCGTCGCTGCTCATTTATGTTGTTGCTGACCGGGTCGTTCTCGTCTGTCCGCTCCCTCCGTCA
>JBBDRR010000176.1:15590-19918 GCA_040905395.1 Gemmatimonadota bacterium | reverse complement strand
AGTCCGATCTGAGCTGGATCCCGACGTTCGCCGGGATGACCATTCTCCGCGTCACCCCCCGAATTCTGAATCCTGGCTCCTATCGATCTATCTCCCCCAGCACGATATCCAGACTCGCATTCACCGCGATCACGTCCGAGAGCAGCGCGCCCTCGATCATGTGCGGCAGCGCCGCGATGTTGATGAACGAGGGTCCGCGCACACGCCAGCGTACCGGCTTCGCGCCGCCGTCGGAAACGACGTACATCCCGAGCTCCCCCTTGGAGCTCTCCACCGAGAACCACGACTCGCCGACCGGAGCGCGAACTCCCTCCATCACCACCTTGAAGTGATGGATCATCGACTCCATGTCGTTCATCGCAGCGGTCTTCGTAGGCAGGATGAGCCGGGGGTCGTCCACGTTGATGGAGCCGCCCGGCAGCCGCTGAACCGCCTGCTGGAGGAGCAGCAGGCTCTGCCGCATCTCCTCCATCCGGCAGAGATAGCGATCGTAGATGTCTCCGTGCTCGCCGACCGGCACGTCGAAGTCGTACGTCTCGTAGTCGTAGTACGGGCGATCCTTACGCACGTCGTAGTCGACACCGGAGGCCCGCAGGTTCGCACCGGAAAGGCCGAAATTGATCGCGTCCTCGGCCGAGATGACGCCGACGTCCTGCGTCCGGCCGATCCAGATCGAATTGTTCGTCAGCAGCGTCTCGACTTCGTCCAGCGTCCGCGGGAAGGTGCGGACGAACTCCATCAGCCCCTCGATCCACCCCGGCGGGAGGTCGGCCATCATGCCGCCGATGCGGGTCGCCGATGTCGTGATCCGAGCGCCGGTGTAGGCCTCGTGCAGGTTGTAGATCCGCTCGCGCTCCTGGAAGGTGTAGAGGAACACGGTGAACGCGCCGAGATCGATCGCTGTGGTCCCCAGCCAGAGCAGATGCGAGAAGATGCGGTCCATCTCCATCAGGATCACCCGCACGACCTTGCAGCGCTCGGTCACTTCCACGCCCATCATCTTCTCGACCGCCATGGCATAGGCGCAGTTGTAGATCAGCGGCGCCAGGTAGTCCATGCGGTCGGTGAGCGGGACGATCTGATTCCAGTCCCGGTACTCGCCCAGCTTCTCGAAGGAGGAGTGCAGATAGCCGATGTGGGGAGTGCACTTGACGACGGTCTCACCGTCGAGCTCCAGCACGAGCCGGAGCACGCCATGGGTCGCGGGGTGCTGTGGACCGATGTTGATGAGCATGTGCTCGCCGCCGATGTCGCCATCGGCCTCGGTGAACACCTCACCTTCGACCGGCACGATCGGCGCGTGCACGAGCGCGCCGCCGGCGCCCAGCTCGGCGCCACGGCTCACGTTGTAAACGACCGTCCGTTTCTTCGACTCGGCCATCTCAGCTACTCCCTCCCATGCCGCCCGGACCCAGTCCCTGGTTCGGAACCCCGGGTCCGCCATCGACCATCACGTCGGGAAGCGGCTGGCCCAGACGCTTGGCCAGCTCCAGCTCACCCGGCGAGTAATGATCCTCGGTCTTCATCGACAACGCCCGCCTCGTCTGCTCCGCTCGCGAGAACCTGCCTCGCAAGGGAAAGTCCTTCCTCAGCGGGTAACCCTCCGCATAGGTGTACGGCATCAGGATCCTGCGCAGATCGGGATGCCCGCGGAAGACGATGCCGAACATGTCGTAGACCTCCCGCTCCAGCCAGTCCGAGGCTCGCCAGACGTAGTAGACCGATTCGATCTCGAGACCCTCCAGCGGCAGCTCCACCTTGATGCGAACGTTCCGCTTGTGAACCGTCGACCAGAGCTGGTAGACCACCTGCAACGAAACGCCGTTCCCGTAATCGATCGCCGTCAGATCCTGCAGGAAGTCGTACTGCTGACCCGCGTCGTCGCGCAGCCAGGTGAGGACTTCCAGATTCTTCTCGCCATCGATATACACGATGTGCTCGTCGCCGGCGACCACCTCGTGGCGTCCGATCGCCTCCCCAAAACGCGCGCGGAGGGCCTCCACCGTCGGGTGCGGCGGCAGGTCCTCCGGTGGCGGCGGTACCCTCGGAGTCTCTTTCGGAGATTCCGCCGGACCGCTGTCCAGGGCGTCGAGGCCTTTCTTGAAGTCGTCTTTACTCATGATGACGGCAGGGAACAGGGAACAGGGATAAGGGCATAGCCGGCAACGGCATCGAAGTCCCTCCCCCCTCGGTTTCCCTACTCCACATATGCTTTCACTCGTTCCTGTTGAACGTCATGGCGATCCTGCTAACCTCGATGCCGTAACCAGCAGCCTATTCCCTATTCCCTATTCCCTATTCCCTATTCCCTATTCCCTATTCCCTATTCCCTGCCCGCCTACGGCTGCCGGTCGTTCGGACGCACCACCGCCCCGGTGGAGAGCAGTCCGCTCGAGCGATTCTGGTTCGTCGAATTGCCGAACGGTGCGGCGATCAGGTCGACCGTATCGGCCGACAGCGTCGGCAGGCCCTCCACCAGGTCCTCCTCCGCGATCCAGTCCTGCGTCGGCGTGGAGCGACGGATCTTCTCCTGGATCATCAGAATCCCGTAGATCAGCCCTTCGGGTCGCGGGGGGCAGCCAGGCACGTACACGTCTACCGGGATGATCGTGTCGATGCCCTGGACCATGCTGTAGACGTCGAACACTCCGCCCGACGATGCGCACGCACCCATCGAGATCGACCACTTCGGCTGTGGCATCTGCTCCCAGATCCGGCGCAGCACCGGCGCCATCTTGTACGACACCCTCCCCGCGCAGATCAGCAGGTCGGCCTGCCGCGGAGAGAAGCTCATCCGCTCCATCCCGAAGCGCGCCAGGTCGTACCTCGACGCCGCCGTCGCCATCATCTCGATCGCGCAGCACGCCGTCCCGAACGGCATCGGCCAGAGTGAATTCTCACGCGCCCAGTTCACCACGGTATCCAGGCGCGTCGTCAGAAACCCCGGCGCGCCCGAGAACATCCCGCCCGGCTCACTACTTTGCTGAACGGGGAGCGACTGACCACCCGCCTCCGAGGGCCCGCCCCGGCTCGCATTAGTCAGTCCCATTCCAGTGCTCCCTTCTTCCATTCGTATATCAGTCCGACCGTGAGGATGAAAATGAAGATCGCGGCCGCCGCGAAGCCCGGCGCGCCCACCTCACGCATCACCACCGCCCACGGCACCAGAAACACGGTCTCGACGTCGAAGACGATGAAGAGAATCGCAACGACGTAGAACTTTACCGAGAATCGCTCCCGGGTGCTGCCCAGCGGATCGATCCCCGATTCGTACGGGGCCGACTTCACCAGCGTTCGCTTGGTCGGACTCAGCACCTGCGACAGCACCACCATTCCGACCGCCTGCGCGGCCGAGATCCCCAGCAGGATCAGGAGTGGGAGATAGGTGTTGAGCATCGCCGTCGCGTCGACCCCGAGTTTGTGAAATCCTTCACTTGCGGCATCCGCCCAAGATACCCGGCCGTCCGCCGGGGTGTCAAGCTGAGTTTCCCCGTGGCGAACGCTTGCCGGCAGGGGAGCGGGCCCTCTAATTTGCCGGCCCTGGCGCCCCCCGCATCCTGCCTCGATCGAGCGGTTTTCCGCCCTTTCGTTCAGGCGTTCGGAAGCCCCTTCCCGAGGCATCGCGCATAGCCGACCCGAACCTTTCAAGCTTCATTCCAGCATGAGCATCAAGCCCGACCACTGGATTCGGAAAATGGCCCGTGAGCACGGGATGATCGATCCGTACGAGGATGCCCAGGTGCGCCAGGGCACGATCTCCTATGGCGTGTCTTCCTACGGGTACGACATGCGGGTGGCGAACGAGTTCAAGATCTTCACGAACGTGAACAATGCGATCGTGGATCCGAAGGCGTTCGACGACCGGTCGTTCGTCCACTACGACGGGGACGTCTGCATCGTGCCTCCGAATTCGTTCGCTCTCGCCCGTTCGGTCGAGTACTTCCGCATCCCGCGCAACGTGATGACGCTCTGCGTCGGCAAATCGACGTACGCGCGGTGCGGGATCATCACGAACGTGACGCCGTTCGAGCCGGAATGGGAGGGTTATGTGACGCTGGAGATCTCCAATACGACGCCACTGCCGGCAAGGGTGTACGCCGGAGAGGGCATCGCCCAGGTCGTCTTCTTCGAAGCGACCGAGGTGTGCGAGACGAGCTACGCCGACAGGAAGGGGAAGTACCAGGGGCAGGTCGGGGTGACGCCGCCGAGGCTCTGATCCGCCGCCCCGTGGAAGAGTTGGGATTCTCGGCCGCGGCGCGTGACGCGCTGTGGGACGAACTCGGCGACGGCGTCTTCGATCTGCTGGTGATCGGTGGCGGCGTCACGGG
>JBBDRR010000176.1:0-15580 GCA_040905395.1 Gemmatimonadota bacterium | reverse complement strand
CCCCCCCCCCCCGGGGCGGGGACTGCGGGTGGCGCTCGTCGACTCTTCGGACTTCGCCGGCGGCACGAGCAGCCGATCGTCGCGGCTGGTTCACGGCGGTTTGAGGTACCTCGAGACGTTCGATTTCGGGCTCGTTTTCGAGGCCCTTCGGGAGCGGCGCCGGCTGCTGGAGCTGGCGCCGCACCTCGTTCACGCCATCCCCTTCCTCTTTCCGGTGTACGCGGGCGATCCGACGGGGATGGCCAGGCTCAGGGCAGGCATGCTCCTGTACGAGGTCCTGTCACTGTTCCGGTCGCCGCGCCGCCACCGGATGTTGGGACGCAGCGGAGCGCTGGAAGCCGAGCCGCTTCTGCGGCGCGAGAAGTTGCGCGGCGGAGCCCTCTATTACGATGCGCAGGTCGATGATGCGAGGCTGACGCTCGCCGTGGCCAGGGCGGCTCGGGAGGCCGGAGCGACGACGCTGTCGCACGCCGCGGCCGTCGAGCTCGTCCCTGGCCTGGGTGAGGCAGGCCACGCGGTGGTCGAGGACCGGCTCTCCGGCCGTACGGCCCGCGTCGACGCGCGCGTGATCCTCAACGCCACGGGGCCCTGGACCGATCGGGTGCGCGCGATGGCCGACCCGAACGTTGAGTCGCGGCTGCGCCCGACCAAGGGGGTGCACGTCCTCGTCGATCGGGCTCGAGTCGGCAATCGGAACGCGATCATCTTCCGCTCGCCGGTCGACGATCGCGTGATGTTCGTGCTCCCCTGGGACGAATTCACCTACATAGGTACCACTGACACCGAGTTCTCCGGCGATCCCTCGGACGCCATCGCCACGCTCGCGGACGTCGAGTACCTCCTGACGTCGGCGAACTCGATCTTTCCCGAGGCGGGGCTGACCACCGAGGACGTCTTCAGCACCTGGGCCGGCGTCCGTCCGCTGCTCGCTCCGGATGGGGCGGACGGGCTGAGCGAGAGCGCCACTTCGAGGGAGCACGCGATCTGGAGGGACGATTCGGGTCTCGTGAACGTCGCCGGGGGAAAGCTGACGACCTACCGCAGCATGGCAGAGGAGACGGCCGATGCGGTGGCCGAGCTGCTGCGGGAGGAGTTCGGGGTCCGGAGCGGTCCGTATTTCACCGAGTACCTCCCCCTGCCGGGGGCGCCGGACGAGGATACGCCGCGACTCCACGGTCGGGCGAAGGCGCTCGGTCTCGAAGACCAGGCCGCACACGACCTCGTCGGTAGGTACGGCAGCGCAGCGCAACAGATCCTGGAGCTGATAGAGGCCGAGCCGGCGCTCGCGGAACGCATCGTCGAGACGCGGCCATACCTGAAGGCCGAGGTCGTCCATGGTGTGCGCCATGAAATGGCGCTGACCCTCCAGGACGTCCTGCGACGGCGGCTGCAGCTCTTCTACGACGTTGCGGACGGAGGCCTGTCGGCGGCGGTCGCCGTTGCGGAGCTGATGGCGCGCGAGGAAGGCATCCGGTGGGATCCGGCCACGGTGGAGCGCGAGGTCGAGCAGTACGCCGCGGCCGTGCGGCAAACTCGGCCGCGGCTCACCAACTAGCCGCCGAACGGTACGATCAGCCAGAGGATCGCGGCCACGAGAACCAGGATGGCGATCGCGACGATCACCGTCTGAACTGCCGCCCGGCCGCCGGTGGGCGTCTTTGTGGGCCGCTCCGGCACCGGCTGCGACCCTCCCTCGAAAGGCGGGTCTTCCCTGGTTCTATCGACCACTCGAATCTCCGTAGGCTGTTTTCAGGTCCTCGTGGGTGAAGCCGGGTGCCAGCGCAACGTACGTGCCCCCTGGCGGCGCGATCCGTCTGCGGGCGAGCCGATCCGCGATCCGCACCGGATAGCCTACGGATCGACCGGGTCACCGAGGAGCACCGGTGGCTCCGGCCTCTCGTCCTCCGGTTCCGGTTCCGGTTCCGGCTCCGGGCTCGCCGGCGGAGGTGGTGGTGGAGGAGGAGGTGGCGGCTCTGGCGCAGGCTGTTGCGGCTGTGGGGCGGCAGGGGTTTGCGGCCCCGGCTGCGGAGTCGCCTGCCCCGGCGTGGTAGGACCGGGCGTGGGCAGGCTCGGCTGAGCCGGAGCCGGAGCCGGTGTTCCGGGCACGACACCGGCCGGCGGTTGCTGAGGGAGCCCACGCGGCGCACCCGCGTCCTCCCCGGGCTCGGGGGCGTCCTGCCCGGGCGTCACCGGAAGGCTGTCGACGGGCGCGGCAACCTCGTCTCCGGGCCGCGCGCCTCGCAGCCATGCAATCGGCTCGGCGATCGGTTCACGGACGAACGCGGCGCGGGCGTCCGTGGGCCACTCGTCCGGCGCCAGCACCGACGTCAGCTCGAGCCAGAGCGTGTCCTGCGAGAACTCTCCCGCCACATACCGTTGAGGCACTCCGCCTCCGAAAGTGACGAAAGAGAGATCACCGCTCCGTCGGACCTCACCGACGACTGGCGAGCGTCCGCCCGCCAGGAGAAAGCTGCCGCCGATCGAATCCAGCCGCTGGGTCAGATCGATATCACCGAAGCTCGGGAACGTTCGCTCGAGCGCTGTGGTATCTCCGCGGACGATCTCCCAGCCCGCGAATCGCCACGTCCCCGAAACCTCCGGCAGCCCGAGCCGTGCTTCGGGAGTCGGCCGCTCCACCGGGGGAAGCGGCAGCACGCGAACATCCTCTTCGGCGTCACACGCGGTGACCGAGGCCAGGCACAGCAGGGTCGCCAGGAACCGTCTCAACTGTCCTCCAGGGTGGATTGCGAGGAACCCGAATCGCGCATTTTTCGCGCCGGCGGGATGGACCCGCGGGCCCGCAGAAAACGTAGGCCGAATGCCGACTCTCCGGTTGACATGCCCGCCCGCCGCCGGTAGAATATAATCGTTAACTGTTGAAGCAAGCGAGAGTTGCGATGCCCCCGGTCGTAGTTGGCCCCGGTCGGCACACCGTCCGCTTGAAGGAAGTCGGGACATGGAGACGTTGACAAACCAGCCGGTAGAGCCCGCGGTAGCGACGCTACGCTCCGTGCTCGAGTCGAACGGGCAGCGATTCACCGAGCAGCGCGCCGCGGTGTACCGTTCGCTGTGCGCCAGAGTGGACCATCCGACCGCCGACGAGGTGTTCACCGCCGTCCGTACCGAGATCTCAGACATCTCCCTCGCCACGGTCTACAAGGCTCTGGAGACTCTGGTGAGCTGCGGTCTGGCCAGCAAGCTCACCTACGGCGACGGGTCCGCGCGCTACGACGCCCGCACGGACGAGCACTATCACGCTCGTTGTCTCGGCTGCGGAGCCGTCCGCGACGTTCACAACTCCAACGTCGCCGGCCGTCTTCCGGAAATTCATCCGACGGATGGCTTTCGGATCGAGGGGTATCGGCTCGAGGTGGTGGGCTACTGCGGATCCTGCGCTCCCTGACGCGGCGAAACGCAGAAGCACGAGAGCCCCGGAACCAGCGTCCGGGGCTCTCGTCGTATTCAGGCACCTTCTTCGCCGCCAGGCGGGCGGCCGCGATCCGCGAGACCCAACATCAGCCGCACCTGCTCCTCCAGCTCCGTCGGAGCGAAGTGCGTGTTCCGGCACGGTCCATCCGCGAGCTGCAGCGTCGTGCCCAGCACCGGAAGGTGCCGAGCGACATCCCCGATCCCGCTGACCAGATCCCGCTCACATGCGACCGCCACGATCGCCTTCGGCCTTCGCATCGCGATCATCTGACGGGCATAACGGCCGCGGGCGGCGACGAATATCGGGACCCCGTAGCGCTCAGAGATCCCCATCGCGCTCCTCATCGCTTCCTTTCCCAGACACCGCGGCAGGAGGATCAGCAGCTCCCTCGGCATGATGCCGGACCGAGAACGCGCCGCGGAGAGCCGGTTGTAGACACGCACCGCCGCGTTCCCCATCCGGTCGCGGGAAACCCCTACCAGCTTTGCCACCGCCTCGATCCTCGGCATCAGCCATGGGATGAGCCCGCGCTCCGCAAGCCGTTCCGGCAGCCAGTTCCTTCCGGTACCCAGCACGATGGCGACAGCCGTCAGCCAGAGGAGGCCGAGCCCGGCAGTGACCAGCACAGCTACCCGGAGCGACTGTTCAAGTGGCTGCCAGAGTGCGGCCAGGCGGGGCGCGAGTAGCCATAAAACGCCGATTATCGCCCCTGACGACGCGAGGATCACGGCCGTGGCGAGCTGAAAGAAGAGCGTCTCGCGAGCCTCGAATACGCCATCGTCCGGCAGCGGGCGTCCGTCCCAGTCATCCCACTCATGTCCGAGCCGGCGATCCGAGCGGAGTTGCAGGAGTAGCGACTCCTCCGACGTGCTGTCGGCGAGTCGGCTCTCGGGCGGATTCGGAATGGAGCTCTCTTCGGTTACCATGCAATGAATCGTACGGTAGGTTGGAAACTCGCGTCAACCGCCACGAACCTGACTGAGCGATCTGCAAGCCGAAGACCGGAGCGATGTATCCTCCGGATCAGGCGGCCAGCGGATCCCGCGGAACCGGCGGCACCCTCGCCGGCCAGCACGGCGACTGCCGCTGCGCGCACCTCTGGCGTCACCCTCCCCCTCCCGGATTCAGCACCCGTTCGACCTGCTCCGAGAGTACGCATAAACACACGCTTTTCTTCCCTCTTGCGCCATTTTGCGGAACGGCCTACCTTTCTTTTCAAGTTTCGTGCACCGGTTTGCCTTATTTTATAAAGCGACACTTCCAAGGTCTGAATGGACAGTATCGATATACGCTTGGTCTCCCTGCTGCAGGGATCTGGAAGGGTGTCGCAGAACGATCTGGCGCACGCGGTCGGTCTGTCGGCGCCGGCGGTTGCCGAGCGGGTTCGGAAGCTGGAGGACCGCGGGGTGATCGAGAAGTACACGGCGATCGTGAACCCGCATTCGATCGGGCTGGACGTGACCGCCTTCATCTCGGTGGTGATCAACGGCTCGAAGTACTATCCGGTCTTCGCGCAGCGTGTCGCGGAGCGTGCGGAAATTTTGGAGTGCCACTCGGTGACGGGTCAGGGTTCGCACCTGTTGAAGGTCCGGACGGACACGACTGCGTCGCTGGAGAAGCTGCTGTCGGATATCCAATCGTGGCCGGGGATTCAGAGCACCACGACGAGCGTGGTGCTGTCGACGATGAAGGAGATCATTGGAGCGCCGCTCGAAGACATCTCTCGCGTTCTGATCGAGCGGGAGGGTCACGACGAGCCTACGAACGGCGCACCGACCGCCTGGTTACACGTGCCCTTTCGCCACAACTCCTGACCTGAGGAATTGCAATGCAGAAAACGTCGCCTCGATTCGATATTCTGGCCGCCGCAAAGGGGTGGTCGCCGGTTGCCCCGGAGACCGCGACCGACGGAACCCGGTCCCGGCCGATCCTGGATGTGGAGCGAATCTTCGGAGAGAACACATTCGGCCTGGCCGAAATGCGAGCGCGGCTGCCCAAGCCGATTTTCAAGGCGCTGATCGGAACGATCGAGCAGGGAACCGAGCTCGATCCGAACGTCACCGATGCGGTGGCGCTGGCGATGAAGGAATGGGCGCTGGAGAAGGGGGCGACGCATTTCACGCACTGGTTCCAGCCTCTGACGGGGTACACCGCGGAGAAGCACGACTCGTTCATCACCCCGAATCGCGGCGGCGGCGCGGTGATCGAGTTCTCGGGCAAGGATCTGGTACAGGGCGAGCCCGATGCCTCGTCCTTCCCGTCGGGCGGGCTTCGCACCACGTTCGAAGCGCGAGGGTACACTGCTTGGGATCCGACGTCTCCGGCGTTCATCGTGGAAGCGGAAGGCGCGTCGTACCTGGCCATCCCGACCGCATACGCGTCGTGGGCGGGGCACGCGCTGGACCAGAAGACGCCTCTGCTCCGTTCCATGCACGCGCTGGACGTGCAGGCCCGCAGGGCCCTCAGCCTGTTCAAGACGACGGGCAAGCGTGTGCTCGCATCTCTCGGGCCGGAGCAGGAGTACTTCCTGATCGATCAGGAGTTCTATTTCCGTCGACCCGATCTCATCGCGACGGGGCGGACGCTGTTCGGGGCGCAGCCGCCGAAGGGGCAGGAGATGGAGGACCATTACTTCGGGACGATCCCGGAGCGGGTTCTGGCGTGCATGATCGAAGTCGAGCGCGAGCTCTACCGGTTGGGCGTGCCCGTGAAGACGCGCCACAACGAGGTCGCGCCCGCACAGTACGAGATGGCGCCGGTGTACGAGAACGCGAATGTCGCCGCCGACCACCAGCAGCTCACGATGCTGGAGCTCCGAAACACCGCGCGTAAGTACGGGCTCGTCTGCCTCCAGCACGAGAAGCCGTTCGCGGGAGTCAACGGCAGCGGCAAGCACGTGAACTGGTCGTTCGCAACCGAGAGCGCGAACCTGCTCGAGCCGGGCGAGACTCCGCACGACAACATGCAGTTCCTCTTCTTCTGCACGGCGGTACTGCGCGCGGTGGAGAGGCACCAGGACCTGCTTCGTGCGAGCATCGCACACGCCGGCAACGATCACCGGCTCGGCGCGAACGAGGCGCCCCCGGCGATCATCTCGGTTTTCCTCGGTGCGGAGCTCACCGAGATCTTCGAGCAGCTGGAGGCGGGCACCAAGGCGACCTCGAAGGCTGGCGGGCTCCTCGGCCTGGGGACTCCGGTCCTACCGCAGCTTCCGAAGCACTCGGGCGATCGCAACCGGACCTCGCCGTTCGCGTTCACCGGTAACAAGTTCGAGTTCCGGGCCGTCGGCTCGTCGCAGTCGATCTCCTTCCCGGCCACGGTGCTGAACACGATCGTCGCGGAATCGATCGACGACATGGTGACCGAACTGGAGAAGAAGGTGGAGGGCGGACAGGATTTCGAGAAGGCGCTCCGCGACCTCCTCGCGACGGAGATCGCCGGATGCAAGCGGATCATTTTCAACGGGAACAACTACAGCGAGGAGTGGCACGAGGAGGCAGCTTCCCGTGGGTTGCTGAACATCCCGAACACGGTCGACGCGCTCGAGAAGTTGAAGGATGAAAAGAACTCCGCCCTGTTCGACCGGTACGGCGTCCTCTCTCCGGCCGAGCTCGCATCCCGCTTCGAAATCTGGATCGAGCAGTACTTCAAGACGATCAACATCGAAGGCGAGACGACGGCGGAGATCGTCCGCACCATGCTCCTGCCGGCCGGAGTACGCTATCTGAACGATCTGCTCGCCGTGTGCGACCGCGGCAAGATCGCCGGAATCGACGTCTCCGGCGTCCAGAAGATCACGGAAGAGGTCAGCGCTCTGATGAACGAGCTGTGGGACGCGGTGGAGAAGCTCACCGCTCAGAACGCCGAGCTCGGCGGGGAGGAAGTCGAGGAGAAGGCGCACCATATGAAGGACGACATCATCCCCGCGATGGCGGCCGCGCGATCGGCGGCCGACCGTCTGGAGAAGATCGTTCCCGACGACCTCTGGCCGCTGCCGACATACCGCGACATGCTCTTCGTGAAGTAGTCGCGCCGGCGGTCGGCGGCGCGGTTAGCACCGCGACGGCGAAGGCCCACGGTTCCGGATCACGGACCGCGGGCCTTTTGCCGTTCGCCGACCACCGTCGACCCGCGGCCCTGCGCCGGCTCTACCCTTCCGACCACCCTGTCATCTCCGCTTCGACGAGCCGGACCAGCGACTCCCGCTTATTCAGCGACGGTTGTTCGGTCACTCGCTCGAGGAGCTCCCGAAGGATCTCACCATACGCGGGTCCGGGCGGGATTCCGAGGGCGCGGAGGTCGTCGCCTCCGATCGCCAGCTCCGTGACTTGCAGCGGCGCGCCGCTGGAGAGGATCTGTCTGGAGCGCCGGTGCAGCTCCCTCAATTCGGCGGCCTCGGCCGGCGTCCCGCCGCCGGCCCGGCAGATCGCGAACAGCAGTCGGAAGAGATCGGCGTCGTGTTCGCGACCGATTCGCCTCAGCCACCGTCGGAGCTCGGGATCGGCCGCGTCCGGACGGGGCACCGGTGCGTGCAGCGCGATGAGGTGGGTCACCCTGTCGGTATGGGCGTTCGAGCTGCGAAGCCGACGTAGCACCTGCCGAGCGATTCCGGCGCTGGCGGCCGCGCCGTCCGCGGGAGCCGTCTGCCCATCCACCTCGCGACAACTACCTACCCGGTGCAGCAGGGCGGCAAGGCGCACCTCCCTCCTGAGGCGCGATCCGCTGTCCACCGCGCGGAGGGAGGTTCTCCAGGCCTCTCCGCCGGCATGCGTGCGGCAGCGCTCGAGCTCGGGGTACAGCGCCGCGAGCACCCCTGCCTCGCCGTACAGATCCAGGCTGATCGAAGGATGCGTCTGCCCGGTGAGAACCTTGAAAAGCTCCTCCCTCACACGTTCGGCGGACAGGTGGTCGAGCCGGTCCGCGGATGAGACGATCGCGGACCACGTTCGCTCGTCGATCCTCAGGTCGAAGCGGCCGGCGAAGCGGAGCGCCCGTAGTACGCGGAGCCGGTCCTCCTCGAAGCGCTGCTCGGCGTCGCCGACGGTCCGCAGCACTCCCGCCTCCAGATCCCGCATCCCGCCGTGCGGATCGCGAACCTCCCGAGTACGCGGATGCCAGGCGACCGCATTGATTGTGAAGTCGCGTCGTCCGAGATCCTCGTCGATCGTCTCCGCGAAAGCGACGCGGGCCTTCCGACCGAACGTCTCGACATCCCGCCGAAAGGTGGTCACCTCGTACATCCGGCCGCTGCTCCCGAGCACCCCCACCGTGCCATGGTCGACTCCGATTGGCGCGGTCCGTCTGAAGAGTCTCTGAACCTGGCGCGGGTGCGCCGATGTGGCGATGTCCCAGTCCTCCGGCCGTCCGCTGGCCAGCGCATCGCGGACAGCCCCGCCGACCGCCCATGCGGAAAACCCCGCCGCTTCCAGAGTGTCCACGATTCGCAGGACGTCCGCCGGGGCGCGTAGATCGATCCTCGACCGATCGGTCACGCTCGCCCGACGTCCGCGCGGACGGCCGCTTGGCTACGTGGGCTAACTCGATTACATTTCAATGTGATACGTTCCCTCGCAAAAACATCTGATGAAGCTCATCGAATACCTCCAGGATTCGGCGGTCACGGCCGCCTTCCGCGAAGCCGCTGAGGCTTTCCTCTCGAGCGGTCAGCCGTCCGATCGCGTGGCGTTCCATCCGCATTCGCCACCGATAAAGATCGCACGCACGCTGACGAAGGCGCTGGAAGTCTACTCGTCTCTGCCGATCGAGAGCGTCGAGGTCGATGGACGCTCGGGATGCGAGTTCTTCTGCGGCGACCTCGTCGTACGCACCGCCGAACGCCGGGTGAGGGTGCGCTTCGAGTGGAACTGCAAGTGGAAGGCGCGCGAGCTCGGGTGGGTCGACTACTTCGGCTTCCCCGATCAGACCCGTGCGGCCCGTGAGTTCGGCCACGATTGCTTCCGCGAGTGGGAAGAGGAGGCCGTCGAGGAGCTGGCGGAGGCGTAGGCCGGCTCCCGGTCAGGCCTGTTCGTCGTAGCGGCCGGCTTCGATGCTTCGCCGGATCGCGTCGATGCTCCGATCGGTGCCGCCCAGCGCCAGCATGACCTCGATCCTGGCCTGCTGACCGGTCAGGTGGTCTCCGAAGATGACACCCATCTCCCGCAGTTCGTGCCCGCCCCCCGCGTAGGCGTAGGTATCCAGGACGCGCCCCCGCAGCGAACGTGACGTGATCACCACGGGCCGTCCCTCGCTCGTCCAACGACGTATTCCGGGTACAACTTCAGGTGGAACGTTGCCACGCCCGAGGGCTTCGACGACGATCCCCTTCGCCCCGCTGTCGAGGCTCGCTTCGATGAGCCGCGAGTCCGCTCCGGCGACCACCTTCACCAGGTCGACCGGCGTCGCAGGAGCGGGCGGGTCGACGGATGGCTTCCTGCGCGAATCGCGGTAGAAGAGCACGCTTCCTTTGTCCACGATGCCGAGCGGTCCCCAGTTCGGAGACTGGAAGGTACCGAACTCGTCCGTGTGCGTCTTCACCACCTCCGAGCCCTGAACGATCCGCTCGTCCATAACCACCATCACGCCTCGCTCGCGCGCCTCGGCCGTGACGGCGACCCGCAGCGCGGCCATCAGATTGGCGGGTCCGTCCCAGGAGAGCTCGGATATGTTTCGCATGGCGCCGGTGATCACCACCGGGATGCCTACGTCGAGCGAGCGGTCGAGCAGGTAGGCGGTTTCCTCGATGGTATCGGTGCCGTGGGTGATCACCACGCCGGTTACCCCGTCGTTCGCAGCCCGTCTGACCTCGGCGCGGAGAGACCACATCCGCTCGATGGTCATGTGCGGTCCGGGGTATCGGCCGAACTCGCGCACCTGGACGGCGGCGACCTGCTCCCAGCCCGGGACCCGCGCGAGGATCTCGTCGCCGGAGAGGCTCGGAACGGCGCCGCCGCGGTCGGCGTCACGACTCATCGAGATCGTGCCACCCGTCGTTACGAGCGCGATCTTCGCCGGCATCAACTTCGCTCCCGCTCGCGGATCCTTCGAGGCAGTGATCGGGGCCGAGGCGTTACGCCATCGTCCATTTGCCGCCCAGTTCGCGGGAGTGGTGCTCCTCGATCCCGACGATCTCCAGCAGCAGGGCGCGAGTAGCCTCGTCGTGAGAACTCTCCAGCTCATGCCGATAGCGGTCGATCTCTGCCGTCTCCCTGGTCCGGATGGTCCCTTCCCAGTCGGATGTGGAGCCCGGCTCGACGCGCACGTGGGAGAGATCGGCCGGGCGGCCGCCCAGCTCGAGGATACGTACCGTCAGCCGCGATAGGTGGTGCTGCTCGTCCGCGTGGAGGTCGTGAAACCGCTGCGCCAGATCGGGCTGCTCCGCGCGCTCTGCCAGCGCCGCGATGCCGCGGTAGAGGAGCGCCTGCTCCTTCTCCGCCAGCCGCAGCGCCTCGAGGCGGGCCAGGACGTCCGCCACCTCGCCGCCGCTCATGGAGACGCCAGCCTGCCCAGGGAGCCGGTGCCCCCCCACTTCGCCGCAAACTCCTCGAGACCGCCAGGATCGATCTCCATCTGTACCTCGAATGCATGGGTGAACAGGGCGTCGGCCGCGAGCAGTGGGAGCGCGGCCTCGCGTCCTCCGCCGCCATCGATCACCTCTTCGTACAGCGTGATCGCGGCGGCCGCGAGAGCGGCCGGCGTGCCTCCCGGAAAATTCGGCGGCAGCGCGCCGATCATCACCTCGAGCAGCTCCGCGGGAGCGTCGACCGTATGCTCGCGAAGCCACCGTTCGGCGTCCGTCATGCTCTACTCTTCGCGAGAAGCTCGCGGACGACGGCTTCGACGCGCTGAAGAGCGTCCGGGACCCGGGCGGGCTCGGGGACGCCGGCCTGCGCCATGTGCGGACGTCCACCCCCACGTCCTCCGGCCGCCGCCGCGACCGCCCTGATCACCGCGTCCGCACGCACCCCGCGCTGTATGAAGTCGTCGGTGGCGACGGCGAAGAGGGAGGCCTTTCCATCGAGCTCCGTGGCGATCACCGCGACGCCCGAGCCCATCCGCTCCAGGAGTCGATCTCCCAGCGCGCGGGCCTCGTCCGGCGACTCCAGTTCGACCTGGGCGGCGACGACTCTCCCTCCGTCCACCGTGACGGAATCATCCAGTAGACGACCGACGACGTCCGCGCCTCCGGCCGCGCGGGCGCGCTCCAGCTGCCGCTGCAGCTCCCGGCTCTCGTCAACCAGGCTCCGCAGGCGGGGAACGACATTGTCCTCCCGCGTCCGGAGGATCTCCGCCAGCTCGCCGATGACTTCCCGATCGCGCACGGAGCGCTCGTATGCTTCGGCACCCGTGACCGCTTCGATACGTCGCACGCCGGCGGCGACACCAGACTCCGATGCGATCCTGAACATCCCGATCTGGCCGGTCGAGCGTACGTGTGTTCCACCGCAGAGTTCCATCGAAACACCGGGGATCTCGATCACGCGTACGACGTCGCCGTACTTCTCGCTGAAGATCGCCATCGCACCCTTCTCGATCGCTTCGCGATAGCCCAACTGCCCGACACATACATCCGTGTTCGCCCAGATAGCCTCGTTCACGAGCCGCTCGATGCGGTCGATCTGCTCCGTCGTGAGGGGACCGGTGTGTGAGAAGTCGAAGCGCAGGCGGTCGGGCGCGACGAGCGAGCCCTGCTGGAAGACGTGATCGCCCAGCACGCGGCGCAGGGCCGCATGCAGGAGGTGCGTCGCGGTATGGTTCCGCTCGGTCTCCCTTCGCGGCGGGGCCTCGACCACGGCTCGCACCGGCCCGGGAGAAAAGTCTCCCTCGACGGGACCGAGCACCGATACGCGGCCACTCAACCGGCGGACCGCATCGACGGCGAGGATCCACCCGTCGCCGTACACGTGCCCCCTGTCCGACACCTGACCGCCCGACTCGGAGTAGAATGGATTCTTCCCGAGCTGCAGGGCGACTCCGTCGTCGGTCTGCCTGTAGGCGAGAACCTCCGTCTCCACTTCATCCATCTCGTAGGCGACGAACTCCTGCTCGGCATCCGCGACGGGCACCCAGCCATCGGCCAGGGCATCGTCGTCGATGCCGATACCCGACGCAGCCCGGTCCTCGCGCGAACGCTTCCGCTGCGCTTCCAGCTCCTTCTCGAAGCCCTCCAGATCGATGGAATATCCCCTCTCCGCCGCCATCAGCTCCGTCAGGTCGACCGGGAAGCCGAAGGTGTCGTATAGACGGAAGACATCGGATCCGGACACCGTTCCCGACCCGCTCACCGGTGCGATCTCGTCGAATCGTCCCATTCCTTCGTCGATGGTCGACAGGAATCGTTCCTCCTCCGACCTCGTCGTCCGGAGCAGGTGGTCGCGGCGCTGCACGAGATCCGGATAGACATCGCCCATCCGGTCGATGACGGCGTCGACGACGTGCACGAGCGTCGGCTCGCGCCGGCCGAGCAGCCAGGCGTGCCGAACGCCCCGGCGCAGGATACGACGCAGCACGTAGCCGCGCCCTTCGTTGGAGGGGAATACACCGTCGCACAGAAGGAATGCCGTTGCACGGGCGTGATCCGCGAGAACTCTGTACGAGACGCCTTGCGGCGTATCGTACTCGGCAGGCACCCCGACGATCGCCTTCGCCCGCTCGATCAGCGGGATGAACAGATCGGTTTCGTAGTTGGAGCGAACTCCCTGCATCACCGAAGCGATCCGTTCGAGACCCGCACCCGTATCGATCGAGGGCGCGGGAAGCGGGTGCAACTCGCCGTCCGCATCCCGGTCGAACTGCATGAAGACGAGGTTCCAGATCTCGAGGAACTCTCCCGCCTCCCCCTTCACGACGAACTCCTCGACCGGAACGTCGGTCCCCCGTTCTCCCTCCGCCCGCAGATCGAAGTGAATCTCCGAACACGGGCCGCACGGACCGGTATCCGCCATCTGCCAGAAGTTGTCGGCGTCGCCCAACCGGAAGATCCGCTCCGGCGGCAGCCCGGCGATCTCCTCCCACAGCGCCGCCGCCTCGTCGTCGGAATAGTGTACCGTCACCCACAGCCGTTCCCTGGGGATCCCCAGATCCTCCGTCAGGAACTCCCAGGCATAGCGAATCGCGTCCCGCTTGAAGTAGTCACCGAAGGAGAAGTTGCCGAGCATCTCGAAGAAGGTGTGGTGCCGTGCCGTGAAGCCGACCTGCTCGAGGTCGTTGTGCTTCCCGCCCGCACGCACGCACTTCTGCGCACTGGTCGCCCGCCTGTACGCCACCTGCTCGTCCCCGAGGAAGACCCGCTTGAACTGCACCATCCCCGCATTGGTGAAGAGCAACGTCTGGTCGTCTACGGGAACCAGCGACGAAGAGGCAACGACCGTGTGGTCGTTCTTCGCGAAATAGTTCAGAAACCGGGATCGGATCTCGTCGGCACGCATGGAAAGTCCGCTGCTGAGGAAGTGCGGTGAAGCGGGCAAACATAACTCGCCGCCAGCCGCGTATTCAAGCGGATGACGGTCCGGGAGGAGGCGGCGCGATCCGGGAGTGTTCCGTCGGGTCCGGGTCGAGCGGCGCCGTCCCGCGAGATAGCGACGGCGTCGCGGTACGGAACGAGGCCCCGCACCGGATCCGGTACGGGGCCTCGTTCCGTCCGTTGCGACGGCTCAGTCCTCGGATCCCGAGTCCGACTCGCCTGCCGAGCCGGTGCGCATTCCCAGCTCCGCCTTCACCTTGTTCTCGATCTCCATCGCCAGCTCGGCATTCTCCTGCAGGAACGCCTTCGCGTTCTCCCGCCCCTGCCCGAGGCGCACGTCTCCGTACGAGAACCAGGCACCCGCCTTCTGGATCACGTTCGACTCGACCGCGAGATCGACGATGATCCCGTAGTGGTCGATGCCGACGTTGAACATGATGTCGAAATCAGCCTGCTTGAACGGTGGCGCTACCTTGTTCTTGACGATCTTCACCCGGGCCTTGTTACCGACCAGCTCGTCCCGATCCTTGATCGAGCCGATCCGGCGGATGTCCATTCTCAGGCTCGCATAGAACTTCAACGCCCTGCCGCCGGTCGTCGTCTCCGGATTTCCGAACATCACCCCGATCTTCTCACGGATCTGGTTCGTGAAGACGACGGCGGTCTGCGAGCGGTTGATCGCTCCCGTCAGCTTGCGCAGCGCCTGGCTCATCAGACGCGCCTGCAGGCCGACGTGGCTGTCCCCCATCTCGCCCTCGATCTCCGCACGCGGGACCAGCGCCGCAACGGAATCGATCACCACGACGTCCAGTGCTCCACTCCGCACCAGCGTCTCAGTGATCTCCAGCGCCTGCTCCCCCGTGTCCGGCTGCGAGACGAGCAGATCGTCTACGTCGACGCCGAGCTTCCGCGCGTACTCTATGTCCAGCGCGTGCTCCGCGTCGACGAAGGCCGCGATCCCGCCGTTCCGCTGCGCATTCGCGATGATGTGCAGGCAGAGCGTCGTCTTCCCCGACGACTCCGGACCGTAGATCTCGGTCACCCGGCCTCGAGGGATCCCGCCGATCCCGATCGCGGCATCGAGGTTGATGGCGCCCGTCGGGATCGCCGCGACCTGGACCCGGGGACCGTCGATCCCCATCCGCATGATCGACCCCTTGCCGTGCGCCTTCTCGATCTGCGAGAGAGCCACGTTCAACGCCTTTTTCTTGTCCTCGCTGACTTCGAGAGTCATCATGCGGTCCTCAGTTGGGTATGAGTCGGCCACCCGAGAAGGGCTGCTGCGGTAGGGCTCGCGACATCGGCGCGAACACCGAACAAACTACGAAGGAGGGCGCGCCGGCGCAAGCGACCCTCGCGACTTCACGACACCCGACGGCGCCGTCCATCGGCCGCAGCGCCGAGCGCCGCCACCGCGCGGTCGATCCCCTCATCGTCGATGTCGAGATGAGTCACCGCACGAAGGCGTTGCGGGCCGAAGGAGGTCAGCAGAACCCCGTGCTCGCTCAGCGCCGCGACGATATCGGCCGACGGGCCGATCGTCTCGTCGACGTCCAGCATCACGATGTTGGTTTCGGGCTCCCCGACGGTAATGCCGGGGATCTCGGTATATCAGGGGATGCAGTATAGGCGGCGACTTCAGTGACCCGCAGGCCATTTTCGCGCAGCAAGCGCGCGCTGCCGCCAGAGGC
>JBBDRR010000175.1:15390-25757 GCA_040905395.1 Gemmatimonadota bacterium | reverse complement strand
TCACCGCGTTGCCGCCGCCACCGCCGACGCCGACGACCTTCATCAGGGCGTTCCGCGTCATCGATTCGTCGAACTCGAAGATCATGGCATTCTTCCTCCTCCTGCACGGAGGCGCGTACGGTGATAAAGTGAGCTCTTCGCGGCGGGCCGACCGAATCAGAAGAAGTCGTTCAGCCAGTCGCGCATCCACTTGATGACGTTGGCCGTAGAGCCTGAAACGGCTCCGCCCTCCGCCAACTCCGCACTCACGCGTCGCGCACCGTACAGGGCGAGCCCTGCGGCGGTGGCAAACTTCGGCGCGCGAGTCGATTCCACAAGTCCGCTGAGGCCTGCTCCAGGAATCCCGATCCGCACAGGCCCGTGGAAGGTGGCCTCGGCGAGATCCCTGATTCCTTCCAGTGCGGCGCCTCCGCCGGTCAGCACGACTCCGCCGCTGAGCCGGTCGCCGACGCCGCTCCGGTCGATCTGTTCCGCCACGAGGCCGAAGACCTCGTCCAGTCGTTGTTCGATGATGTGTGCGAGCAGCTCACGCGCTATCTCACGCACCTCGTCCGGACTCCCGCCGGGCACCTCGAATACCTCGCGCGGATCCACGAGACCACTCCGCGCCGTCCCCCACGTCTCCTTCGCGCGAGCCGCCTCCACGTAGGGAAGCGAGAGACCCTTGACGATGTCGTTGGTGACGGTGCCGCCACCCCAGGGGAGGGTGGTCATCTGCCGGATCTTCCGCTCGTGGAAGATGGTGACGTCCGTCGTGCCGCCGCCGAGCTCGACGAGCGCTACGCCAGCTTCCTTCTCATCGTCGTTGAGCACCGCGAGGGAGGAGCCGAGCGGCTCGAAGACGAGCTCGGCCACCTCGTAACCCGCGCGATCCACCGCCTTGCGGAGGTTCTGCGCGTGCGACGCCGAGCCGGTGATGATGAAGACTTCCGCCTCCAGCCGGGTACCTGCCATGGCAACAGGGTCACGGATCCCCCCCTGCGCGTCCACCACGTACTCCTGTGGGATCGCGTGCAGAACCTCACGGTCGGCCGGCACGACGATCGCCCTGGCGACCTCGTGTACGCGCTCCACGTCACGGGGTCCGATCTCCTGGCCGCCGACGGCGACCACGCCCGTCGAGGCGCGGCCGTGAACGTGCTCGCCAGCGATTCCGGTGTAGAGTCGCTCAATGGTCGCGCCCGACATCAGCTCGGCCTCCTTCACGGCTCGTCGGATCGACTCGGTGGTGGCCTCGAGGTCGGTGACGACTTCCCGACGGATACCCGTCGTCCGCGCCTGTCCGACGCCGAGAACCTTCACCCGCGGCTCGCCAGCGTCGACCGACACTTCCGCGACGACTACGGCAGTCTTGGTCGAGCCTACATCCAGACCCGCAACGATTCGTGATGACATCAGGAAAGCTCGGTGGCTGGGGTGGGCCGGACCACGATCTGGTCCCCGAAGCGGAGATCGAAGCGAGCACGATGACCGCGTCCCGAATCCGTCTCTGGTGCGAGGCGCCGCTGCACGTCGGCGATCACCGACCGCAGCTCGGCGGTTCGCTCGCCGGTCGCACCCATCGGCAAAAGCACCTCGCCCAACGTGTGCGTCATGAGAAGGACGTCCGGATCGCCCGGGTCGGTCCGGATCTCCGAGATCTGCGTCATCAGGACAGGATCCAGGGTGCGCAGGCGATCTGTTTCAGCGAGAAGGCGGGTGAGTTCGGCGACACCGGTCGAATCGGCCATGCTACCGCGGACGATCGGCAGATCGATCACTACCCGGCTCGGATCGATCGGCAGGAGCTCCCCGGCGCCCGTCGCGGGCCTGAGCGTACCGTCCGCGACGAAGGCGATCGGCCGCTTCTCCGCGATCCTGATCCGCAGCGTGTTGGGTGCCCTGCGGCTGACGCGGGCGTCCTCGATGACCGGGTGCTTCCGCAACGCCTCCTCCCACAGCTCTCGCTCGTCCAGGAGGTGCTGACCCTGGCGGATCCCCGAGGCCGCGAGCACCTCGTGCGGCGCGAGCAGGCGGACTCCCGATACTTCCACGCGCTCCACCTCCAGCCAGGCGATCTTGCGGCTGAGATAGGAACCCCAGAGCGAGCTCGTCGACGCCGCTGCGGCCGCGGCTCCGAGCAGTGCCAGGACGAGGACGCGCCGCCGACGCTCAGCCTTCTTCATCGGCTTTCGAGCAGGCTGAGGATCTCACGGGCGGCGTCGTTGAGGTCCCCCGCACCGAGGGTCAGACACAGGTCGTTGGGGCGAAGGGTCTCGGCGATCGCCTCGGAGACGGCGGCGCGATCGGGCAGGTAGCGCACGTCCGCGCCTGCCGCGCGGGCAGGTTCCACGAGCAACTCGCCCGTCACGCCTTCGATCGGCTGCTCGCGGGCCGCGTAGATCTCCGTGACGAACACCACGTCGGCCTTGGCCAGAGCGCGACCGAACTCCTCGGCGAAGTCCCTCGTCCGGGAGTATAGGTGCGGCTGGAAGGCTGCGACGATCCGGCGGTCCGGATACGAGGCACGCGCGGCCTGGAGCGTCGCCGCGATCTCGGTGGGGTGGTGGGCGTAGTCGTCCACGAGGAGGACGTCGTCGGCCGTCCCGACCTCCTCGAAGCGGCGATCGACCCCCGTGTACTGCTCCAACCCCTGTACGATAGCGGTCCAGCTCGCTTCCAGATGCCGCGCGACACCGATCGCGGCGAGTGCGTTTCGCACGTTGTGGAGTCCGGGGACGCGGAGCCGGGCGCGTCCGAGCACCTTCCCCTGCTCGCGGACGGTGAAGACCGACTCCCGCCCTTCCGCCCGAACCTCCTCGGCTCGAAGCATCGAGCCGGCGTTCATTCCGTAGGTGACGACGGAGCGGCGGGGATGCCCGAGGCGCGGCAGCAGGCGCCCCACTCCGCTCTCGTCTCCGCACGCCACGATCAGTCCGTCGGTGGGAACGCTGTCGAGAAAGGCGAGGAATGCGTCCTCGACACCCTCGATGGAGCCGAAGATGTCGAGATGATCGGCCTCGAGGGTCGTGATCACCGCGATCGTCGGGCGCAGCTCGAGGAAGGAGCGATCGTACTCGTCCGCTTCGACGACGAAGAGGGCGTCGCCACCGCGGCGAAGGTTTCCGTTCCATCCGGGCACCCTGCCGCCGACGAAGCCGGTCGGATCGAGCCCCGCCGCTTCGAGCGTGGCCGTCGTGAGAGCGGTCGTCGTCGTCTTCCCGTGCGTGCCGGCGACGGCAACCACCAGGCCCTGATTGACGATCGCGCCGAGGGCCTCGGCACGCTTCAGAACGGGGATTCCGGCTACGCGCGCGGCCGCGATCTCCGGATGGTCCCCTGGTACGGCCGCGGTCACGACGAGCGCACCGCAGTTCGCGATATGCGCGGGATCGTGGCCTCGCTCGATCCGGACCCCGTCATCGGCCAGCGCGCGGGCCGCCGCGCCGAACTGCGAATCGCAGCCGCTCAGCTCCCCTCCGGACCGACGCACGAGCTCCGCGAGCGGTGCCATGCCGGCGCCGCCGATGCCCATGAAGTGAACCGGTTTTTCGCGCGCGATGGCGAGCAGATCGATTGTGCTCACACTGCCTCGCGGCTCGAGTACATCGCTTCGAACTGTGACACTTAGCTCTGGATCAGGGTTGCCAGCTTTTCGACGATCTCGCGTGCGGCGTCCGGATTCCCGCGATCGGTGGCTCCGTCGGCGAGTGCGGAGCGCCATTCCTCGTCGCCCGTAAGGGAGACGATCTCCTCCCAGAGGCGCCCCGGGGTGAGCTCGGACTCGGTGATCACTACGGCGGCCCCGGCATCCGCCAGGGCGCGGGCGTTATGGTACTGGTGATCCGCGGCCGCGTGGGGGAAGGGCACGAGGATGCTCGGAATTCCCCAAGCGCAGAGCTCCGCCAGGGCCATGGCGCCCGCTCTCGAGACCGCGACGTCGGCCGCGGCGAGCGCCAACGGCATCTCGTGAATGTACGGCTTCGCGTGTACCCATCCGCCCACGCCCAGCCGCTCCACCTCGGCCGCCACCCGCTCGTGGTTCTTGGGTCCGGTCGCCCACAGGATCTCCATTCCTTCGGGACGTGCCGCGAGCGATCCAGTCCCGAGCACCTCGATATCGCCGAGTAACGCCTCGTTTATCGCGCGCGCGCCCTGGCTTCCACCCACCACCAGGACGATCGGTCCGGCCCCGAGGCCGAAGTGGGCTCGAGCCTCCGCCGGCTCGATCGACGGGTCGGGTGGTTGGATCGGATTTCCCATCCTGTGAACCTCCGTGCCCCGACCGGGCCGCAGGTGCTCGAGCGCCTCCGGAAAGGCCAGGTGGATCTGTCTCACACGGCCGGCGAGCAATCGCGTGGTGATCCCCGGATACGAGTTCTGCTCCTGAACGGCCGTCGGAATCCCCTTCATGATCGCCCATGCGACGACTGGCCCGCTGGCATATCCGCCGGTCCCGACCACGAGGTTCGGCCGGAAAGAGCGGATCGCCCGCGCGATGCCCGTCGCAACCCCGGGGAGTGCGTGCAGGAGCCGCCAGTTCTCCCACGGGCGCGCGCGTCGAATCGGCTCGAAGGGCAGCAGGGCATGCGGAACTCCACGCTCCGGCAGCACCCGCGCCTCCACCCCGCGCCGGGCTCCGAGGAAGAAGACCTCGGCCCCGCCGGCCCGCTCCTCGAAGGCGCTGGCAAGGGCGAGCGCCGGGTAGAGATGCCCGCCCGTTCCGCCACCGGCGAAGAGCACGCGCGGCTTCTTCTCGTCCGTCAATTTCTCCTCCGGATGCTCGAGCGGGCGACGGACAGGAGTATTCCCACGGCCGCGAACGATACCAGCAGTCCGCTGCGGCCGTACGACATGAACGGCAGGTTCACGCCGGTCGTAGGCAGCAGCGCCAGCGCTACTCCCATGTGCAGCAGCGCGGACACCACGATCAGGTTCGTCATCCCGATTCCCAGCAGGTATCCGAAGAGATCGGGCGCCGCACGCGCGATCCGATAACCGATGACGGCGAAGGCCAGGAAGAGGAGGAGCGTGAAGGTTATGCCGATCAACCCCCACTCCTCGGCGATCATCGCGAAGAGGAAGTCGTTGTGCGGCTCCGGAAGGAAGCCGAACTTCTGCCGGCTGTCCCCGAATCCGACGCCGGTGACACCGCCCGATCCCACCGCGATCAGCGACTGATGGATCTGATAGCTCACCCCCTCGGGATCGCCGGTCGGATCGAGGAACGCGGCGATCCGGCGCATCCGGTAGCCGGCGCTCTCGATCTGGTTCCAGAGGATCGGTATCGCGACCAGACCCAGCAGGATGATGTGGCCGATCCGTGCGCCACCGGCGAAGAGAACCAGCGCCGACAGCAGCAGAAGGAGCACCGCGGCGGAGAAGTTCGGCTGAATCAGGACCGGGATGATCACGAGCAGCCAGACCACCATGAAGGGAAGAAGACCTTTGCTCAGCGAGTGCAGCCGGTCCTGCTTCTTCACCGCGATAGCCGCAGTCCAGATGATCAGCGCGACCTTCGCCACCTCCGACGGCTGCAGCGAGACTCCGATCTGGAGCCAACGCCGTGCGCCGTTCACCCGCGGCGCGATCGATTCCGTCCCCGGCACGATCACGATCACGAGCATGACGATCACCGCGGCGAGTAGCGGCCACGCCAGCGTACGCAGGCGTGCGTAGTCCAGTCGGGCGAGCACCATCGTCAGCAGAATGCCCGGACCGACTCCGATCACCTGGCGAAGCGCATAGTAGTGCGATGGAAGCCCATCCTCACGCGCCATCAGCGCGCTGGCACTGTACAGCTCGACCAGGCCGAAGCTCAGAATCACAAGGACCAGCAGGATCAGAGCGCGTGGCTCCCAGCCGTCGAGACGGAACTTCTCCGTCTCGATGACGTTCGCGACGCGCGACGTGCGGATCCGCGGCCGGGAATTCGCCGGCCGCGACCGGGTACGTACCGGACGGGTCAGGGTCGTCATTCCAGCACCTCCGTGACGATCGTCCTGAACTGCCGGCCGCGATCCTCGTAGTCGCTGAACATGTCGTAGCTGGAGCAGGCGGGGGACAGGAGCACGGCGTCTCCCGGCTCGGCCAGCGCCGCCGCCCGGCGGAGCACGGTCGCGAAGTCGCCCTCCACCCGCTCGATCGGCACCGCTCCGCGGAGCGCGTCCCCGATCCGCTCGGCCGCTTCCCCGAACGTGATCACCTGTCGGACCCGGCCATCCATTTCCGGGATCAGCTCCGCGTACGCCTCGCCCTTGTGACGACCGCCCAGCAGCAGGATCGTCGGCCGGTCGAGGCTGCGGATGCCGACGCGGGTCGACGCGATGTTCGTCGCCTTCGAATCGTTCACCCAGAGCACTCCGGAACGCTCGGTCACCGGCTCCAGGCGATGGTCCATCGGGTGGAAGCTCCTGAGACCCTCGGCAACGCCCTCCCTGGCCGCCCCGACGAGCCGTGCCGAGATGGCCGCGGCGAGTGAGTTCGCGACGTTGTGCGGCCCGAGGATCCGGAGCTCGGAAGCGGCGATGACGCGCTCCTCGCGATCCTCCAGCCGCAGCGTCAGCCACCCGTCGCCGCTCAGGAACCCGCCCCGCTCGCCCGCCTTCGGCTGGCTCTCGACCCGGAAGAGGAACCGCTGACCCGCCGCGTCTCCGGGAAGGTTCAGCACCTCATCGTCCTCCCCGTTGAGCACCCAGCGACTCTCCTCGGATGCGTTCTGGAAGAGCCTGGCCTTGTCGGCGTAGTACTCCTCGACGGTGTCGTACCAGTCGAGATGATCGGGGGCGAGGTTCGTCAGCACACCGACGGAGGGTGCGAACGTCCGGGTCCGACCGAGCTGAAAGGAGCTCGCCTCGATCACAGTGACCTCCGGCTGAGGATCCCGCAGGGCGAGCTCGGAGAGCGCGGTGCCGATGTTTCCACCCGCTTCGGCGCCCATCCCCGCGGCGCGGAGCACGTGCGCGGTGAGCGCCGTCACCGTCGTCTTTCCGTTCGTTCCCGTAACCGCGATCACGGGTCCGGTCAGCTCCTCGTAGGCGAATTCCAGCTCCGGGATGATTGGCACGTCCGCCACCTCCGGTGCGCGCAGGACGGGCGCTGTCGCGGGGATCCCCGGACTGAGCACGATCCTGGAACAGCGGGCGAGCTTGGTCAGATCGTGGCCACCCACCTCAGCATCCGCGCCGAGCTCCCGGAGCGTTGTCGCGGCCGCCTCCGTCGACGGGGATCTGGAGAAGTCGCTCGCATACACCGCCGCGCCACGGGCGAGCGCGAGGCGCGCCGCAGCGACCCCGCTCCGGGCCAGGCCCAGAATGCCGATCAGCTCTCCGTGGGCCACGGCGGTCATCGGATCTTGAGCGTCGCGAAGGCGATCATCGCGAAGACGATCCCCAGGATCCAGAAGCGGATGATGACCTTGCTCTCGTGCCAGCCGATCTGCTCGAAGTGATGATGGAGCGGAGCCATCCGGAAGATACGCCGCCCCGTCCCCGTCTTCCGCCTCGTCCACTTGAAGTAGACCGTCTGGCTGGCCACCGAGAGAGCTTCGAGGACGAAGACGCCCCCGATGATCGCGAGCAGAAATTCGGATCTCAACAGCACCGCGACCGCCCCCAGCGTGCCGCCGATCGCGAGGGAACCCGTGTCCCCCATGAAGACTTCCGCCGGATGGGCATTGTACCAGAGGAACCCGATGCACCCGCCCGCCAGTGCCACGCAGAAGATGGCCAGCTCCCCGGCGCCCGGCAGGTAGTAGATGTTCAGGTAATCCGACGTGTCGACGCGGCCCATGATGTACGCGAAGACGCCGAACGTTGCTGCGGCGATGGCCGAGAGCCCCGCCGCCAGGCCGTCCAGCCCGTCCGTCAGGTTCACCGCGTTCGAGCTGCCCGTGATGACGAAGGCGACGAACAGGACGTAGACCGGCCACGTAAAATCGATATGGACGGTCTTGAAGAAGGGAATCTGCGTCCACGTCGTCGGCACGTCCGACAGCGGCACGAGAAGGAGGAACGCTCCCAGGATCATCCCGATCGATACCTGTCCGATGATCTTGTAGCGCCCGATCAACCCCTCGGTCTTCTTGCGCACCACCTTCAGGTAGTCGTCCATGAAGCCGAGAGCGCCGAGCCAGATGAGAACCACGACCGCCGTGAGGATGAAGCCGTTCGTCAGCTCGGCCCAGAGGAGGGTCGGGATGACGGTCGAAAGGACGATGAGGACGCCGCCCATCGTGGGCGTGCCCATCTTGCCGAGGTGCGTTTGCGGCCCTTCGGTCCGAACCACCTGCCCGACCTTCAGGATCCGCAGCCGACGGATGATGGCCGGCCCCAGGTAAAACGCGACCAGGAACGCCGTGACCACCGCTCCCGCACCCCGAAACGTCTGGTAGCGGAAGAGGTTGAATACGTTGTAGTACTCGGCCAATGGCACTAAGAAATGGTAAAGCATCGATATTAATTGTGAATTTTTAATTTTGAATTTTGAATTACGTTTTTCACTTGAATACTGTCCAATTCAAAATTCACAATTCAAAATTCAAAATTTGTCGTCCGTTACGACCGGCGGACCGAAATCGCGCTCGAGAAGGGGAAGCCATCTCTCGAGCTTGTCGCCGCGCGACGCCTTCAGGAGGATCGTGTCCGTGGGTCGAAGTTGCGGCAGGGCCGCGTCGTACGCTTCGACCGGGTCGGCCGCGGAGACGAGCTGATCGCCGAACTTCTCGCGATGCCGCTCGAAAGCGTCGACGAAGTCTCCCGTGGCGACCACGAGGTCGATCCGGTTACCGAGCTGTGCGGCGATCCGGTCGGCGGCGGTCGCGTGAACCTGCGCGGCCGCCGCGCCCATTTCGCGCATGGTGCCGAGCACTGCGACGCGGCGCCCGCGGGTCGGCAGGGATCCGAGCAGGTCGATGGCGGCCTCGAGGCTCGGCGGGTTGGAGTTGTAGCAGTCGGCGAGGACCCGAAGGTCGCCATACCGCTGCCATTCGCCACGCAGCTTGGGGAGCTTCACGCTCGCCAGCGCCCGTACAGCTTCCTCCGACGGGATGCCCAGCTCGAGGCCGATGCCGAGGGCGATCAGCGCGTTCCGCACGTTGAAGCGACCGGGGAGCGGGAGCCGGACCTCGAGGCCGCGCCACGCCCACGTGGTCGACCCGTCTTCGAGGACACGAATGCCGCGCTCTCCGCCGTCGGGGCGGATATCGGCCGCACTGCCCACTCCAGCCACGTGGACTCGCCGGCGGCCGATCATCTCTCTGGCCCGTCGAGGCAGCTCCGGGGGATCTTCCGCGACGTAGGCGTTCCCCGCGTCGTCCAGCCCCTTCAGCGCATCCGTCTCCTCGTCGAGCACTCCCTCGAGATCGCCGAGCAGCTCGAGGTGCTCCTCGCCCACCGAGGTTATCGCGAGAACGTTCGGCCGGACGATCTCGGTCAGCATGGCGATCTCCCCGGGCCTGTTCGTTCCCATCTCCACCACCACCGCCTGCGCGTCGTCCGGCACACCGAGCAGCGTCAGCGGAACGCCGATGCGGTTGTTCAGGTTACCGGCCGTCGCGTACGTCCGGAGGCGTGTCGAGAGGACGGCCCGGATGAGCTCCTTCGTGGTGGTCTTCCCGTTGCTGCCCGCCACTCCGACGAGCGTCGCGTTCAGCCGCTCGCGTCGGTAGTGGGCGAGCTGACCGAGCGCGATCAGCGTGTCGTCGACCCGGTAGAGCGCCATCCCGTCGGGAGCATCGACCTCTTCACTGACCACTGCTCCCCGGGCTCCGGAGTCGGCAGCCTGCCGGATGAAAGCGTGTGCGTCGAAGTTTTCGCCCTCGAGGGCCACGAAGAGGTCGCCGTCGCCGATCGAGCGGGTATCGGTCGAGACGCCGCCGTACGACAGGTCGTCCTGACCACCTCGCAGACCCATGGCCGACCGGACCTCCCGATCGTTCCAGAACGTGCCGCTCAATTCAGCTCACCCTTCTGCCGTAGGATCTCTTCCACGATCCGACGCTCGTCGAACGGGCGCCGTTCGTCACCCCAGATCTGATAGGTCTCGTGCCCCTTGCCCGCGAGGAGCACGACGTCGTCGGCCGTGGCCATCTCGATCGCCCGGGCGATCGCTTCGCGCCGATCGAGGACGCGCACGTACGATCCGGGGGCCATGCCCGACTCGATCTCCTGCGCGATGACGGCCGGGTCCTCATGACGCGGATTGTCCGTGGTGACGACGGCGACATCCGCGTGCGCCGCCGCGACCCGTCCCATCTCCGGCCGCTTGCCGCGATCCCGGTCTCCACCTGCCCCGAACACGACGATAAGCCGGCCGGAGACGAGGGGTCGTAGCGCCTCGAGGGCGCGTTGCAGCGCGTCGGGGGTGTGGGCGTAATCGATCAGAATCGC
>JBBDRR010000175.1:0-15380 GCA_040905395.1 Gemmatimonadota bacterium | reverse complement strand
CGCTGGGCCGCTCGCGGCCACGACTCTCTCCAGGCGCCCCGGCACCTGCGGCAGGTTCCGCAGTCCCTCCGCGATCACGTCCGAGGTCCACCCCAGACCCCAGAGAATTGCTGCCGCCCCGAGAGCGTTGTAGACGTTGTATGTCCCGAACAGCGGGAGGTGGACGGGCGCGGTGCACGAGGGCGTGTGCAGGTGCCATTCGATTCCGCCGTTGCGGAAGGTGATCCCCTCGGCCTGAACTTCGCCGCGTCCCCGGGTGCCGAAACGGACCAGGTGTACCCCTGCGCTGCCGATTCCCTCCCACGCGGCGTCATCGACGTTCGCCGCGAGCACTCCGCCGGGCCGGATCAGATCGACCAGCTTCAGCTTGGCCTGCCGGTACGACTCCAGATCGCTATGGTAGTCGAGATGGTCGCGGCTGAGGTTCGTGAAGATGGCACCTGCGAAGGTCGCGGCGGCGACGCGTTCCTGGTCGAGCGCATGAGACGACACCTCCATGGCGACCGCACGAACGCCCCTCTCCACCAGTCTGCGTATCTCCCCGGCAAACTGGGCCGGGCCGGGAGTGGTAAGCCCCTCGGTGCCCGGCACCGGCTGCCCGTCGGGGCCGACCAGTCCGAGCGTTCCCATGCTGGCGGCGGGGTCGCGCTTCGCGAGGAGGTGTCGGAGGATGGCGGCAGTCGTGGTCTTGCCGTTCGTCCCCGTGATGCCGATGAGCTCGAGCTCCTTCCACGGATCCCCATAGAACTCCGCGGCCGCGAACGCAGCCGCCTTCCTGCCGTCGCTCACGACCACCTGCGGAAGGTCGACGCTCGCATTCGGCGATTCCACGAGCGCCAGTGCTGCACCGGCCTCCGCCGCGGCGCGCAGGTACTGGTGACCGTCGGCAGCGACGCCCCGCACCGCGCAGAAGAGGCTGCCCGGCTTCACGAAGCGCGAGTCCGTCGTGACGTTTCCGATCTCGACGCGGCCGACCGCGGCGGACGGAGCGCTCACCAGCAGACCCTCCTCCACGAGCCGGTCGACGAGTGCCGACGCGGCTCTCTTCACGAGCCGCTCCCGGCGATGGTGACCGTCCCGCCACGTTCCAGGCGCGTGCCGGGCGGCGGCTTGGAGTTCGCGACACGACCGCTCCCTCGAATGCTCACCTTCAGGCCCGCGAGGTGTAGCTCGTGGGCCGCCTCGCGAAAGCTCAGACCGGTCACGTCCGGAACGGGCGTGGTCGCTGCCGCCGACAGGGGGCGCTCCTGCGGAATTCCCTCGGCGACGAGAAACACGAACGTGCCAGCGCTGTTCGGATCCGGGTTGCCCGTCGTGACCGCGGGCGCGGGCGGTAGCTCAGCGTCCGCGCGGGTCGCCAGCAACGACCGCATGTCGATCCCGGGCGTACGGGCCGCGAGAATTCCCTGGAGCGTCTCCCGCGTCACAGGCGCGGCCGTCAAGCCCCCGTAATACGCGCCCTGCGGCTCGTCGAGCTTGACGAAGATGACGATCTGGGGATCCTCGGCCGGGAAATAGCCGGCGAAGGTAGACGTGTACGCTCCCGGTTCATACCCGCCGCCCCTCGTCCGTCTCGAGGTGCCGGTCTTTCCGGCGACCGAGAACGTCTCCAGTGCGGCCCGGGTCGCTGTCCCGTCATGCACTACGGCGGCGAGCACCTCGGTGACGGCGTCAGCGACTTCCTCGGGCACGACCCGCCGCAGCGCGGTCGGCTGGTGTCTCGCCAGGACTCGTCCATCCGAGCGGCGCAGCTCGCGGATCAGCGTCGGCTCCATCAGCACCCCCCCATTGGCGAGCGCGCCGTACGCGGAGACCATCTGCAGGGGGGTGGCGGAAAGCTCGTAGCCCATCGCGAGGCTACCCGAGCTGAGGCGCGACCACTGCGCCGGCCGCCGCAGAAGACCCGAGGATTCCGCGGGATAGTCGATCCCGGTCGCCGTGCCGAATCCGAAGTCTCGGAGATACGCATACTGCTGACCGGGACTAAGGCGTCGGGCGAACTTCACGAGCGCGATGTTGCTCGACACTTCCAGCGCTTCCGACAGTGACAGCCACTCGTGTGGCGACGTATCGCGGAAGGTCCTGTTCCCGTCCCGCCAGCTGCCGGCTTCTGCATAGACGGAATCGGTCAACTCGGCACGGCGCTCGGCCAGGAGCGTCGCGGCCAGAAAGGGCTTCAATGTCGAGCCCGGCTCATAGGGCTCCGTGATCGCCGTCAGGCTCCGGGAGCGCCCGGCGCGCCGGGAGACGGCCGCCAGGATCTCGCCCGTGTGCGGATCGGCCAGCAGCAGGTCACCTCCGCTCGAGCCGGTCGCCTGCATCGCCTCGCGGAGCGCCGCGTCGGCGATCTCCTGCAGGTCGAAGTCGATCGAAAGGTGGACGCTCACACCGTCGGTCGGGGGCACGACGGGGAGCGACAACGTCGGCTGCATCCCGCCACGAGCGTCGCGCCGCATGATGCTGTACCCGGGCGTGCCCCGCAGCACCTCGTCCAGCTGCTGTTCGATTCCGCCGAGGGCGCGGCCGTCGCGCGTCACGGCTCCGACCACCTCGCGCCCGGCGTCGCCCTGCGGGTAGAAGCGCTCGAACCGACGCTCGAAGTAGACCCCGCGGAGATCTCCGACCCGTCGGCGCTGCTCCGCCGTGAACCGCCCGGGAACCACGATCCAGGGGTCGGATGAGGACGCGGCCGCAGTCATCTCACGAAGCGGTCGACCCAGACCTTCGGCCAGGAGGCCCGCCGCTGCCGCCGGGTCGCTGAGCTCCCGCGGTGCAACGGAGACCTGGTACATCTCATGGCTGAGGGCGAGTGGCACGCCCTTTCTGTCGAAGATGGCGCCGCGGCGGGCCGGCAACGCGACGCTCTCACGGTGCTGATCCTCGGCGATGCTCGCCCACGCCTCGTGCTCGACTACCTGCAGCTTCGCCGCTTTGGCGAGAACGAGGCATCCCGCGAGCATGAAGCAGCTCAGCAGGATACCGCGACGCATGGTGCGAGGAGTGCGGCGCACCTTCGGGCTCGTGCCCGCGCGGGAGCGCCGGCTCACCGGACGGTCTCCTGAAGGAAGACGATCTCGCCGTCTTCGGGGAGGTGCATACCCAGCCGCTCCCGCGCCACCGCGACGATTCGCGACCGGCTACGCAGCTCCTCCACCCGCCGCGCCGCCGCCACCCGCTCCGCCTCGGCGATCGCGCGTTCCGACCGCACGTCCCGCAGCGCCCGCTCCATCTCCAGACCGCGGGTCTGGCGCCACGTCACCAGCGACAGAGCCGCGAGAAGCAGAACCAGCCATCCCGCGACCGCGACGACACCCGAACGACGCCCCCCTTCCCCTCGACGCACCCTTGCCCGCCGGCCGCTCACCTCTTCCTCCACGCTCGGAGCCTCGCACTGCGGGCTCGCGGATTCGCGTCGATCTCCTCCTGGCGTGGCATCACCGGCTTCCGAGTGAGCGTCATCCCGAGCGCCTCTCCCCGACATCGGCAGATCGGCAACCCCGGCGGGCAGATACATTCGCGGCTCCACTCGCGGAACGAATTCTTCACGATGCGGTCCTCGAGCGAATGGTAGGAGAGCACCACCAGCACGCCACCGGGTTCCAGCGCCTCGCGAAGCCTCGGCAGCGCCTGCGTAAGTGCCTCCATTTCCCCGTTCACCGCGATCCGCACCGCCTGGAAGATCCGGGCCCTGTCCTGAATCGTCGCCCGGGGAATCGCGCGGTGGATCGCGTTAACCAGGTCCTCGCTACGGGCGATCGGCGCCTTGTTGCGCATTTCGGCGAGGACGCGCGCGAGGCGTCGCGAGCGGCGCTCCTCACCGTACCGGTAGAAGATGTTCGCGAGATCCTCCGGGCTCAGCTCGTTCAGAAGCTCCGCCGCGCTCTCCCTCCCTTCTCTTCCCTCCATCCTCATGTCCAGCGGCGCGCCTTCACGGAACGTGAAGCCGCGCGAGGCGACGTCGATCTGGTGCGACGAGATCCCCAGGTCGAGCAGGGCCCCGGCCAACTCGCCGTCAGCGACCCCCGCCGCCGCCAGCGCGTCCGCGAAGTTCGACCGCACCGCCCGGAATCGCTCGCCGAACCCCGACAGACGCTGCGATGCCGCGGCAAGCGCCTCCGGATCCCTGTCGACGCCGATCAGCACGCCATCTCTCGAGGCGCGCAGCACCGCTTCCCCGTGGCCTCCCCCCCCGAGAGTGCCGTCCAGATAGACGCCGCCGCGCTCCGGCCGAAGGTAATGCAGCACCTCGTCGACCATCGCCGGCACGTGATATTCCGATGCGTTCGACAAGAGATCCCTCGCACTCGATTTCAGCAGACGCAGCGACCCCCCGATCCAATTCGGCCCCCTCAGCATCGACCTCGGTGCACGCACAGCGCGCACCGCCGTATTGAGGGACCGATCCAGCCGCGGAGGCAGCCCACCCGGCCCGCCCGCACCCCGCCTCATCGACGCCTCACGAGAACACCTGCGCCGTGAATGACTCGAACTCCGGCTTCCGCTCCGCTACTGCGGTCTCGAAGCGCGACGGATCCCACACCTCGATCCGGTCGATCACTCCGACCAGCAGCGCCGACTCCGTCAGGCCGATCGCGTTCAACAATCGCTGAGGTACCAGGATCCGCCCCTGCTTGTCAGGAACTACCTCCACGGCGTTTGCCGTGATTCCCAACACGTAGTGCCGCGATTCGGGACGCCGGCGCAGCAGCTCCACAAGCCGCGACTCCACCTCCCGCCACGTCTCCTCCGGATACAGCGTCAGCGCGCTCTCGTGCACCTGAACCACCACGAGCGGCCCCTCGGTCACGCCACGGCGGAACGACGCGGGCAGGCTCAGCCTGCCCTTCTCGTCGACCTGATGGACGTAACTGCCGAGAAAGCCGCTCATGATCCCCTGACGGTAGCTCGATACCCCACTCTTCCCCACTTCTCCCCACTATGTCCCCCAAACTACTTCCGGCGGACGGCAAGTCAAGGGGGTTCGCACGCGGGTGGGCGGCGTGTACATTGTTGGTATTGCGGGATTTCGGGGTATCTTCGGGAGGCGGGCGATGGGCAAGGGCGGGGGTGGACGGCAGCGGGACAGGACGGATGTAGGAAGCCCCCGGCTACCGAAGCAGCCGGGGGCTTTCTCATGCGGCAAAGCGTGAGGCGTTTACCGGTTGTTGGAGCGGATGATCGCTTCCTGGTTGGCGATATAGTCGGTTGCCGCCTGGCGGACCGCACCGGCCTGCGCGTGGTTCGACTCCTGAACGCGCGCGAGGGCGGGTCGGAAGTACTCGAGAGCGCGCTGCGCCTCAGCGGTCGTGCCCTGTGTGTTGGCGCGGGCGATGGCGTTGCCGAGCTGGAAGAGAGCGGCGCCCCAGTAGTAGGCGATATCGCTGCGCTGCTGTCCGCTGGCATAGCGATACGCCGGCTCGAGCAGGGTGATCGCATCGGCCCAGTTCTGGGCCTGAAGCGCGGGCGACGCCGTGGAGAGGAGGACCTGTGCGACGGTGTTCGGATCACCCGCGGCCGCGGCCCGGTCGAGGTCGGCGAGTGCCTGCTGCCGCTGATTCAGCGCGAGGTGTGCCTGCGCTCTGCGGATGTAGAGGTTCTCGTAGTCGGGATTGACAGCCTCGAGCCGAGTCAGCGCCTCGACCGCGTCGGCGTGACGATCGGCGCGCGCGAGCACCTGGGCATACTGCGACCAGGCCTGCGCGTCGTCGGGGAACCGCCGCGTCGCTTCCTGGGCGAGTCGGATGGCTTCGTCGGTGCGGCCGAGCGCGTTGTTGACCGCCATCGCCTGACGCAGGGCCGACGCAGACAGCTCGGCGCCGTCGGGGTAGCCGGCTTCGAAGGCACGCAGAGCGGCGTTGAAGATGGGGATGGCTGCAGTGCTGTCGCCCTGCTCCTGCGCGCGCTGGCCGGCAGCCGTCGCGATCGAGAAGAGATACGTCTGGAAGTCGGCGTCGTCCTGCGCGTCCTCGATCGCGGGCTCGAGCAGCCTGAAAGCCGAGATGTAGTCGCCGGTGTTGGCGATATCGCTCGCGAGCGTCATCCGCACGTCGACGTTGCCCGGGTTGATCTCCATGTACCGGTTATAGAAGCTCATCGCCTCGGTGCGCCGGTCGAGACGGCTCGCCGCGAGCCCGGCGCCGAGGAGCGCGTCCTGGTGCGTCGGATCGATCTCGAGGAGCTGCTCGTAGGTGGTCAGCGCCTCCGCCCCACGGCCCTCGATGTTGAGCAGAGCCGTCGCCTTGCCGTACAGGGCCGACGTGCTGCCCGGGACGATCGCCAGCGCGTCGTTACACGTCTCGAGCGCGCGCTCGTACTGGTTGCTCGAAAGATAATCGTTGCAGAAGGCGGCCTGACGGATGCCCTCTACCGAGCCAGAAAACTCGCCGAAGATCGCCGCGGCGAGCTCGACGGGGGTGGCTCCGGTCACGTCCTCGATCGCGATCTGGTCTCCGCTACGAGTATCGATGAACAGCATGTCCGCCTGGAGACCTGCACCGCCGGAGCTGACCGTTCCCCACGAGACGAGCTGCGCGTTGATCTGCTGCGCGAGCTGACGCGCGGTGATCTCGTTCAGCTCATCGAGGTCGTACTGACCCATCGCCCCCCGAACCTCGCTGTCCAGAATGGCGGCGTGTGTCGGCATTTGCGTCACGAGGGCGCGCAGCTCGTTGGCGACTTCGGCGCCGCTCGGCCCTTCGAGGGCCGGAATCATGACGAGATACCGTCCTCCCACGTCGCCGCCGAGAGCGACTCCAGCGCCAGGGGCCGAGCACGCGGCGGCCGATACGGCGACCGTCGCCGCCAGCAGGGCGCGAGGTACGAAACGTCGCATTTACCAATACTCCGGTTTTGAGTGAACGAATCGGCCGCTGACGACCGTGATGGGGTGTAACCCCCCACTATAGCAAAAGTTCGGAACTTTTCCACAGACCCGCTGTGAAGACCATCCATCCCGAAAAACGACCCCCCGGATCTGAATCGCGGGCACGATTCGAAAAGACCGGCGGGCTGACGGATACCACGCAGAGCGGGCAGCCGACGAGCTGGTGGTGCCGGCGCTTGCCTGGAGCCGTCTCGTACGTGCGCTACCGGTGATACTGGCTTGCAACGATGGGACCAACACGGGCGGAATCCACCGCCCACCGGTGGCCTCAGACTGCATTCAATATGCAATGCCCGAAGGCGGTGGTGCGTCGAATGGAACCTTGAAGATGACCGGCACCGTCTGGCACGTCAAGGTTTTGAATCGCGGCTTGGGGATCACTGTACGTATCGATACCAGCGGCTGGGGGCGAGCACGGCGCCGAGGGCGGCGCCGGCGAGGGCGCCGACGAGGCTTCCGCTTCCGGAGAAGAGCGCCGTCGCCGGTCCCGTATCCAGCTTCAGGGACGGGGCGACGAAGGGGCCGGTGATGGCTCCGGCGGCCGCGCCGAGATAAGCCCCCCAGAGCGCGCCGCTGCGCGCACTGTACCGCCTGGAGCTCAGACGAACGTCGATGGTGTCGACCGTTTCGAATGCCCGGGTATACACGAGATCCTCACGACCATCGACGGAATAGCCGAAGTACACGGGCCCTACCGTGATGACCCGCGCGGGCACTCGCGGGTCGTGCGGCAAGGGAGCGCGGAGCCGAATTCTGTCGCCGGGCTCGAGGGCGAACGGATTCGTCTCCTGCGCTGCGAGAGACGGGGCAAGGAGCACGAGCGCGAGCAGCACGAGCGAGAGTCGCATCGGTGTAAGGGGGAGCATTGTGACGGGGCCGGCAGGACCGGCAGCCGACGATGGCCTACCGGCGCCAGGGTGCCGATGCGGCAGAGGCGGAGAGCGGGGCTGGGGCAGAAATCCGCTCCCCTCCGACCAGGCGATCCGATCGACGCGCGGCAAAGTACATCCGCGGCGGGAATCATGGAAGCCCCCCGGCCCTGGTCGGATCCGCTGCCGTCGAATAGTCTTACGAAGGGTGGTCACCGCCCGCCTGATCCGCAGCCGGGATCTCGCGCCTCCTCGAGAAACTGCCATGTGCGCTCACTACGAGACCCTACCGGAGGGCCCGGAGCCCTTCGCCGAATACCGCCTGACCTGGGCGTCGCCGAAGCTGAGCGAAACGCGAGGCGAGATGTATCCGCGATACGTCGGTCCGGTGATCCGTCTCCGCGACGGAGAGCGTGGCCTCGACGCGATGGCGTGGGGGCTGATTCCGTTCTGGGCCAGCCAACCCGATCCCAAGAAGTTCAGGGCGAACTTCAACGCTCGGGCGGAGACGATCGGTACTACGGCGAGCTTCCGCTCACCGCTGAAGTCACGCCGCTGCCTCGTTCCAGCCGCTGCGTTTACCGAGTTCCCGACGATCGGGGAAACCAAGGTGAAGCACCGGATCGCCCGCGCCGATGGGAAGCCGATCATCTTCGCGGGTCTGTGGGACTGCTGGAGGAGAGATGACGATGAGCTCTACACCTTCACGATAATCACCACCGAATCGAACGAGGAGCTCCGTTGGCTCCACGGGCGGATGCCGGTGGCATTACCCAGGCCGGCCCAGGAGGCGTGGCTCGATCCGGACCTGCCTCCGGCGGAAGCCCGGGCGCTCCTCGTCTGTCCTCTGGCGAAAGAGTACGAAGCGACGCCGGTGTAACTGCTTCAGCGCACCAGCCAGAGAGCCAGGGTGCCCCCGAGCGACGCATACAGAAGCGTCACCCATAGCGTTCCTTTCAGTATCTCGCCTTCCCGGCCCTCCAGCCCGACCGTTGCTCCCGCCGCGACGACGTTGTGGGGACAGATCATGTTTCCGACCGCCGCGCCGAACCCCTGGGCACCTACCACGCCGACCACCGGGAGGCCCAATGCGATCGCCGTCTCCCGGTGGAAGTCGGTAAAGAGGATGTTGGACGCGGTAGCGGATCCCGTGACAAAGGTACCGAGCATTCCTACGAAGGGAGCGAGACCCGGCCACGTACGGCCGGCGGCGGCCGAGGCGCTCGTAGCGAGGACGTCCGTCATCCCCGAATGAACCATCAGCCGGGAGAGAAGGAGCATCGCGAAGAGCGCGAGCGTGACGGGCAGCAGGCGCCGGGTGGTGTCGAGGAACGCGCCGGCGATGGAGGCCACGGTCGCCCGCTGAAGCCACGCCCCCACCACGAACCCGACGAGCAGCGTGGTGCCGGGGTGATAGAGAATCTGGATGGACCCGCCGAACGCATCCCACAGATCCCAGCGCAGATCGAGCCCCTGCAGGAACGTGCGTAGCGGGGGGACCATCCGCGTGACCAGGACGACGGCCACCAGGACCAGGTATGGTGCGGCGGCCCGGGCGACCGCGAGCGGGGGTGCCGCGAAGTCGGTCTCTCGATCCGCCCGGCGGCCACGACGGGTGCCAAGCCGGAGAAGCAGGACGAAGAGGAGCCCGCCGAACAGCGCCCCGCCCAGCGTGGGCAGCTCCGGACCTACGAAGGCCCACAGCAGCGTGTAGGGAATCGCGAAGCAGAGGAACGCGGCCGCTGTCCAACCCCAAATCCCCCCGCGGGCGACCGGATCCGGGGCGGACCGTCTCACGAGGAGCATCATGACGGTGAGTGGGACCCAGCCGAGGAGGGAATGATAGATCCCCGTGGCGCGGGCGATCTCGGCACCAGCCAGGCCCGTCGCTGCCACCTGGGGGACGATGGGTGTTCCGATCGCCCCGAAGGAGACCCCGACAGCGTGCCCGATCAGAGCGAGCGTCACCGCGGGTACTGGTCGGAACCCGGCGGAGACAAGAAACGGAGCGGCGAGGGCGACGGAGGAGCCGAATCCGGCGGCGCCTTCCATGAAGAGCACGAAGAACCAGCCGACGAGCAGGGCGAGGAAGCGCGGGTCGGGGGCGAGAGCCGCGAGCGCCGACCGCAGGACGTTCGCGGCACCCGTGCGCAGCTGGAGCTCGTGAATTCCGAGTGCCGGACCGATGATCCAGAGGATGGTGACCGCGGTGAAACCGGCTTCCGCGACCGTCCCCGCCAGCGCGTCGCCCAGGCCCCGCGCCGGCCCCGCGGCATTGGCCAGGTCGAAGACGAGCAACGCGCTCGCGAGGGCGATCGCGACTCCGACCCCTCCGGCACGCGCGGCGGACCAGCCCTGCCACAGCATGAGGAGGAGGATGGCCAGGATCGGCAGCGCGGCGAGCAGCGGGATCATCGAAGCCGCCGATCAACCCTTTCAGGCATGGACCTCATCGACGATGATCCGATTCCTCTCGCCCTCCCCCGTCTCGAAGGCGGTTGCGTTCGAGAGCGTCGTCTCGGCAATGTTGTTCAGAGCCTCTCGTGTGAAGAAGCCCTGGTGGCCGGTGATGAGCACGTTCGGAAATGTCAGCAGTCTGGCAAACACGTCGTCCTGGATGACCTTGCCCGACAGATCTTCGAAGAAGAGGTCGGCCTCCTCCTCGTAGACGTCGAGCCCCAGAGCTCCGACCTTCCCACTCTTGAGTCCCCCGATAACGGCGCGCGTGTCGACGAGTCCGCCGCGGCTCGTGTTGATCAGCATCACGCCGACCTTCATCCTGTCGATCGCCTCCTGATCGATCATGTGATACGTATCGGGATTCAGTGGCAGGTGGAGCGCGATGATGTCGGCGGTGGAGAGGATCTCTTCGAGCGCGACGTAGCGGGCTCCCAGGCCTCGAACCTCATCGCTCGGATAGGGGTCGTGGGCCAGCAGCCGGCAGCCGAAGCCCGTCATGATGCGCGAGAATGCCGTACCGATTTTTCCGGTGCCGATCACACCCACCGTCTTGCCGTGCAGATCGAAGCCGAGGAGACCGTCGAGCGAGAAGTTGCCTTCCCGGACGCGGGCGTAAGCCCGGTGGAAGTGACGGTCGAGAGTGAGGATGAGCCCCGTGGCGTGTTCGGCGACCGAGTGCGGCGAGTATGCGGGCACTCTCGTCACCTCCACTCCGTGCTCCGCGGCCGCCTTCAGGTCGACGTGGTTGAAGCCCGCCGACCGGAGCGTCAGCAGCCGGACTCCCCCGCTGGCGAACGAGGCGACCACCTCCGCGGTGACCTGATCGTTGACGAAGGGGCAGACCGCGTCGAATCCGCGGGCGAGCGGCGCCGTCGCAGGGGTCAGTCGCGGCTCGAAGAAGACCAGCTCGTGGCCGTGCCTCTCGTTCGCCTCGTTCAGAGCCTGCCGATCGTACGGCTTCGTGCTGAATACAGCGATGCGCATGCGTTGGCTGGTGTTAGCATGACTGGTGAAGGACCTCGCCAGGAGCCAGGCGAAGAGGAGACCGCTGCTGATCGCAAGGATCGTTCATCGAGCATTACGCTCTCGAGGAGAGTTCATTGAAACACCGCACCCTCGGCGGAGGATTATCCGTGTCGGAGATCGGGCTCGGATGCATGGGTATGAGCGAGTTCTACGGGACCGACGACGAGACCGAATCGATCAGGACGATGCAGCTGGCCGTCGAACTGGGAATCGACTTCTTCGACACGGCGGATATATACGGTCCGCACCCGAACGAGGTGCTGGTCGGAAGCACCCTGCGCCGGAAGCGGGACGAGGTGCAGATCGCGACGAAGTTCGGGATCGTTCGTGGCGAGGACGGGAGCCTCCTGGTGATCAGCGGCCGGCCGGAGTACGTACGGTCGGCGTGCGACTTCACGAACCGTAGCGTCCGCAGCCGCAGCCCGGTGCCCACCTGGAGCCACCGCGGCCGCTTCACATTTGGTCGACGCCCTCGATGACCCTTCCATTCGCTTCGCTCAGCCGCAACGGGGCGCGCGTCCAGCTCGTCGGCGGCTTCCCTTCCGGCGACCACCGGTCGCACGGGTCCGGGGGTGCCGTGACTCACGTAGAGTTTCGCGCGACTGACGACGCCGTGCGGTACCTGCGATTCTGGAAGCCCGACGCCCCGGCGATGGCGAGCCTGCGCGGCGCCCTTCGCCGACATCGTCCGTTACCGGTCGCCCGGCTGTCGAACGACGAAGTGATCGAGGCGCTGGCGGTCCACCTCGCCCGCGGCGAGCTCGTTCTGGCTGCCGAGACCGTGACGTTGCGGCCTTCCGCAGCCGGCCTCGCCATGCGGCTGGCCCCTCCCTCGTCGGCGGCTCAAGCCTCCCGGCAGGTTCTCTCCCCCGCCGATGTGCCGCCGGCGCCGCTCCTCCCGAAGCTCGAGGAGGTTCAGATCGAAGGGGCGATGGTCCTTCCGGAAGTTCTCCAGACGCTCGAGCAGCTGGAGCTGACGATGGGACAGATCGACCTGGCCACCGCTTCTCTCGAGCCCACGCCATCCGGACTTCCCCCGGTCGATTCCGCGCTGCGCGACGCGAACGGGTCGATCGGCGCTACCCTCGACGGTCTCTGATGGCTGGCTCGAGGCGGGTTCGGCGATCATGAAGCTCGCGATCAGAGCCCAATCGACGATCACGGCGGGCGCCGCCGAGGTCGTCGAGTCGGTGGCGACGGCGACGAGAACGATGCAGGTGGAGCTCGGCGAGGGCATCGCGGAGGCCAGGGTAGCCGTGGTGACCGTATCCACACGATCCAGCGAGATACTGACGCAGCTCGGGCAGCTCAGCGTGCCGATCGACCCACAGGCGATAGCCGGCGAGCTCGCCACCACCCTGGGTGCTGTGCAGACGGAGCTGACCGGCATCGTCACGGGGCTCGGCTCGATGGGGCAGCGCCTGTCCGCGGCCGCGCAGACCGTCTCCGCCGTACCGGGCGACGTTCGCTCCCTCGGCACGACAGCCGCCGGTGTTCCCGTGCGGCTCGCCTCCCTCGCGCCCGACTTTTCCGCCGTTCCCGCACGATTGCAGGCTACGGCCGCCAGTGCGACGGCGCTGACCGAACGCGCGCTCGGCGTGCAGGCCCGGATGACGGCGTTCGCCGCCACTCTCGGTTCTCTACAGCAGCGGATGTCCGCGGCCCGCTCCACAACGGACCCGCAGCGGGGGATCGCCGAGGTGCGATCGGCCGCGAAGCTGGCGACGACCGCTCTCCGTGACGAGATCACGGCGACCCGGAAGGAGATCCGGACGGCGGCGGACGCCGTGCTGCAAGAGGTCGACCTGACCGGCAAGGACATATCGGCAGCCGCCGGTGCTGTGGTCGCCGGCGTCGAGCTGGTCGTGCAGGAGGTCGATGGAGCGGTAGAGGGCACGTTGGGCCGCATCGACGACGCCGTTGGCGTTCTGAAGAAGGAGATCTCCGCCCTGGCGACGCAGGTCGGAGGATTCAAGACGGGCACGAGCGCCGCCGCCGTCTCGATCGACACTCCCCTTGTCCAGATCGAGGCGGCGATCGACGCGGTCGGGATGAAGATCGAGGCGATAGGCGAGGTCATCGACGGGGTGCTGGTTGCGATAGACGCGCAGATCGGGCGTCTCGAGAAGTCGATCGGAGCGATCAAGGCGTGCATCGACTCCGGTGTCGGTGCGGTCGACAGGACGATCGCCGCGATGAAGGAGGTGCTCGGCGAGGTCGTCGTCGAGATCGAAGCCCTCAGCGCCAGCCTTCTCGCGCTACCGCAGCGGTTCGAGCCGGTCAAAGCGAAGATCGACGAGTCGAGACGGGTGATCGAAACCGTCCAGGCCGGCATCCGGGATTTCGTCGATCAGGCGAACCGGAACCTGACACAGGCGAACTTCGAGCTGACCCAGGCAGACGAGCGGTGCGCGAACGCGATCGCCGTCTGCGACCGCTACATGGGGCGCGCGCCCGCGCTGATGGGAGCGCGGATGCTCTTCATGGGTGTTCGCGCGAGCATCCCCGGCATCAAGACGTCGGTCGTGGCGGCGCGCACGACGATCAATGCCGCAGGCGAGAGCGCGATCGGCCTGCTCGACCAGGCGATCGTCCTCGTCGAACAGCTTCGGGGCGTCGTCGAGCAGGCGATCGAGCAGGTTCGCAAAGCGGTAGCGGTCGTGGTCGCGATGCTGGCCAGGGTCCGGGCGGCGCTCGAGCAGGGGCAGCTCCGCATGAGCCAGGTGTCCGCTGAGATGCACGCGGTGACCGACGCCGCGAAGAAGAAGGCGGACGATATCCCTCTCACGATCCGGGAGATCCGCGACGGCTTCCTCGCCACGGTGCAGCCGCGCCAGACGGTCGACCTCGTGCGGGACCAGGTGCTCAGCCTCAAGGACCGCGTCGTGGCGCCGGTTCGAGCGCAGGTGAAGAAGCAGGAAGCCCTCGTGATCGCCTCCATCGATGCGGCCGAGTCCCGGATCAGGTCGCCGGCCGCGCAGCTGCAGAGCAAGGTCGGCAGTCTGCGCGATCAGGTCACCACGCTTCGCGAGGAGGCGAGGAAGCCGTCGACGCGGCTGATCGCGCTCGTCGAGGCGAGCACGAAGCGATTGACCGATCCGGTCATGGCGTTACGGAATGCCGTGGACGCGCAGGCGAAGAGCGCGGACGCGCTCATCGCGAAGTTTCTGAAGATGGCCGAGCCGAACTCGCCGGCCTTCCGCGCCGCGTTCGGTTCCGCGGGCGCGCTGGACGCCGCTCTGTCGTCGGCGCTCGGCGCGACCAGGGTCGATCCAGGGGTCCTGGCGCAGGCGCGATCGGCGCTCGAGGACGCCGGCTCCTCCGCCGGCTCCTTCGCCGCGGAGCTGGGCCAGTGGCAGGCCGATGCGGAGACGGCGCTGCAGGAGGCGCAGGAGCGGGCGAACGCGCTGGGCGACGAAGCATCGGCCCTGGGAAACGACGCTGCCTCGGCCGCGAGCGCCGCAGCCGATTCCGCCTCCCTCGACGACCTGACCGCGACGCTCGCCACCCTGCAGTCGGAGCTCGAGGCGGCACGGCAGCACGCGGATGCCCTGGCCGCCGAGGCGGCGGAGAAGGGAGGGCCATCGATCGACGCGCTGAACGCGGCCACCGCCGACCTCGACGCCATCGAAGCCGAGGCGACCGCCGCATTGCAGCCGCCCGGCGACGAGGCCGCCGTTGTCGAGGCCCAGGCCAATGCGGAAGTCGCTGCGGTAGCCGCCCAGGTGGAAGCGCTGCGTGCCGAGGTCGTCGCCGCGGCCGACGAGGCGATGGCCGAGACGGCGCGGGCCCAGGCTGAAGTCACCGATCGCCGCGACCGGGGTACCGCGTTGATCGCGGAGGCGAGGGAGATCGTGGTCACGGCCAAAGCGGCGACGGAAGTCGCGCGATCGGATGTCGTGAGCGCCGAGTCGATCGTAGATGCCGAGGTGGCACGGCACGGCGGAAAGCCGTTGGACCGGAAGGAAACGGCTCCGGCTGCGGCGTCGGCCGGCGCGCAAGGGGCGACCGCCGGCGGGGGTGCCGGCGGCGGCGCCAGCGCGTCCGGAGCCGGGGCTGGAGGCGGCGCTGGCGCTGGTGCCGGAGCTGGAGCTGGAGCTGGAGCTGGTGCCGGAGCTGGAGCTGGAGCTGGGGCTGGGGCT